>CAMFHW010000205.1 GCA_945952175.1 uncultured Phenylobacterium sp.
CAACTATCATGCCCATATTTTGGTGACGACGCGCCGCGTCGGGCGGGATGGGCTGGGGCTGAAGGACCGCAGCTGGCGCACGCCCGAGCAGGTGCGGGAATGGCGCGCCGGCTGGGCGAAAATCCAGAACGAACATCTGCGTCGCCACCTGGGACCGGACGCGCCGCAAGTCTCGCATTTAAGCCTCGATGCCCGCGGAATCGATCGCGCGCCGACGGTGCATCTGGGCCCGACAGCGACGGCCCTCGAACGCAAGAACATCGCCTCCGAGCGGGGCGAACAGAACCGCGATGTGCGCGCGCGCAACCGCAAAGTTCGTGAGGCGCATGTCGATCTGGAAGAGACGTTAGACCGGATCGCGGCGCGCGAACCGGTGATCCTCGTGCCGGTCCCTAAGCTGGTCGCCGACGCGGAAAAAGTCCGCGATGACATGGTGGCGCAGCGCGATCAGTGGGCCCGCGAACGGGACGCGCTGTCGGCCCCGAAAGCGATCACAGAACGCCAGGTCGAACGCGAGCTCACCGGCGAGGCGGCGGCGGCCTTGAAGGTGGCGCGTAGTCGCCTACAGCAGACGCAGGCGCGGGTGAAGAAGACCCGGCAAAAGCGGCTCGCGCTCGTGCAATGGGTGCGAAATCCCGCCCGCATGATCTGGGCGAAACACGCCGAGCTGAACGCTCTGGCGCGCGCCCGAACGGAGGTTCGACGCCACGAGGCGGCGCTACAGGTGCGGCAAGCCTGGGTGCGTTCGGAGGCCGGCCAGGCCTATGTCGCGGCGCGCCGGGCGCCGGATGTCGCCGCCGCCGCCGATGTGGCCCGGCAGCGCCGAACGCTCGAGCGAAAGATCAAGCGGATGGACAAGCGCATCGCCACGGCGACGCGCACCTACAACGATCTGCGGGTGGCCCACGAGCTGGGCCAGGCCTCACTCAGCGTGCCGCGGACGTCGCCCGATGCGACGCGGTTCGTGCGCGACGTCGGCGCCCCGGCGCGCACAGCCTTGCAGGCCTATCCGGCGCAGGCGCGGCAGCTCGCCGTCGAGCGGCTGAACCGCGGGCAGGGCCGGTCGATCGGCCGCAATTTGTTCCCGGGCCGGTAGGGGAGGGCGGCCATGACCAAAGCCCAGAAGGCCAAGATCATCCTCCCGGCGGCCACCGCCTTGCTGCTTCTCGCCGGAGCGTTGTCGACCCAATACGTCGCCCATGTGTTCCACTATCCGCGCGAGTTCGGGGCGGGGCTGGTCGACGTCGGCCAGATGCGGATCTACGCCCCCTGGGCGTTCCTCGGCTGGTACGGACGCTATGCGCGCAGCTACCCGGACGCCTTCGAAATGGCGGCCCTTATCCCGCTGGCGATCCTGTTCATTCCGGCGATGGCGGCCATCGGTCTCAGCCGGCGGCTGAGGCGCGCCCCGCCCAAGTTCGGCAAGGGCGCCTGGGCGGCGATGGCGGACGTCGAGCGCGCCCGGCTGGTCCAGAGCGACCCCTCGCTCAGCGGCCGGGTGCTGGGCCGGTTCGGCGGAAAATACCTGACCTATCGCGGCATCGAGCACGCGATCATCGTCGGCGCCTCGCGCAGCGGGAAGGGGGTGGGCCACGTGGTCCCGACCCTGATCGCCTGGCCGGAGAGCGCCTTCATCTACGATCGCAAGGGCGAGCTCTGGCACATCACGGCCGATCACCGGAAGAGCTTCAGCCACGTCTTCTACTTCGCGCCGACCGACCCCAACACGGTGCGCTGGAACCCGCTGTTCGAGGTCCGCAAGGGGCCGATGGAGATCGCCGACATCCAGAATGTGGTCGGCATCCTGGTCGATCCGCTGGGGCGGAAGGGCGGCGATCTGAACTTCTGGGACCAGAGCGCGACGGACTTCTTCACCGCCGTGATCCTGCACGTGCTCTACAGCGAGCCGGACGAGCGTAAGAACCTGGCTCAGGTGCGCCGGCTGCTGATCAACATCGCCCCGACCCTGCACGCGATGCAGAACACCCAGCATCGCCACCGGCCGGACTATCACGCCAAGGACGGCTTCGCCCGCGACAAGGACGGGCAGAAGATTCCGGAGGTCCATCCCGAGGTGCTGCTGGGGGCCACGGCGCTGGCCAGCATGGACGAGCGGGTCAAGTCGAGCGTGCTCGCCACCGCCCGGGCGGCCCTGTCGCTGTGGGCCGATCCCCTGGTGGATTACGCCACGAGCTGGTCGGATTTCTCGATCGGGGACCTGGTCTGCTCGAAGGCGCCGGTCAGCTTCTACATCATCACGCCGCAGGCCCACGCCGACCGCCTAGCGTTCCTGGTTCGGGTGTTCACGCGGCAGACCATCAACAGCCTGATGGAGCACGAGCACGTCGACAGCCGAGGGCGAGAGAAGCGCCATCGCCTGCTGCTCATGCTGGACGAGTTTCCGAAGCTCGGAAGCCTGCCGTTCCTGGAGAACGCCATGGGCGAAATGGCCGGCTACGGGATCACCGCCCATCTGATCTGCCAGAGCTTCAACGACGTGTTCTCGAAGTACGGCGACCGCACACCGCTGTTCGACAACATGCACATCACCGCGACCTTCGCGACGTCGGAGCCGACCAGCATCGAGAAGGTGGTTCGGCGGGCCGGCAAGGCGCTGGAGATGCGGGAGAGCTTCAGCGATCCCCGCACCCTGTTCGGGCGCGCGCACCGGTCAACGTCGCAGTCGGAGCAGCAGCGCTACATCCTGTCCGAGGAGGACGTGCGCGGGCTCGACGACCGCAAGCAGTTCCTGTTCGTCAACAACACCAAGCCGATCCTGGCCGACAAGATCCGCTACTACGAGGAGCCGTTCTTCCAGGCGCGCGCCGGCGACTATTTCCACGGCGTGCCGGCGGCCTACCGTCAGAAGCCGGGCGACGCCGACCTGCCCGGGCGGGCGACGATCGATTGGAAAGGCGTCCGGCCGGTGACGCCCGCGCCAGGGCCGCATGTGGCGGTCACGCCGGTCCCCGATCCGGCGCCGACGGCTGAAACGGCGGCCGAGGGGACGCCGATCGCCGCGGCGGACTACGTCGACGTGCAGTCCGTCGACTCGCTCCGACCCGACCAGGACGACGATCTTCCGGGGGCGATGTGATCGTCCCGCCGCTGAGGAAACCTGAATGCCCGTCTCGCATCCGTTGACCCAGGACCGCAAAGTCGCGGCGCTGAAACAGGCCATGGGGCCGGTGATCGCCGCGGCCCTGGCCGACCGGATGGTGGTCGAGGTGATGGTCAATCCCGACGGCAAGATCTGGGTGGACCGGATCGGGGAGGGGCGGTCGTTCACCGGCCACAGGCTGGAGAGCGCCGACGCTGACCGAATCCTGCGCCTCTTGGCCGACCACGTGGGTGAGGTGGTGACCCGCGACCGGCCGCGCGTCAGCGCGACCTTGCCGGAGACGGGCGAGCGCTTCCAGGGCGCGTTCATGCCGATCGTGCCCAGCCCAGCCTTCGCCATCCGCAAACGGCCCGAGGTGGTGTTCACCCTGGACGACTATGTTGAGGGCCAGATCATGAGCGCGGCGCAGGCGGACGCCATCCGCGCGGCGGCCGTCGAGCGTCAGAATCTGCTGATCGTCGGCGGCACCGGATCGGGCAAGACGACCCTGGCGAACGCGGTTCTGGCCGAGCAGGCCTTCGCCGGTGATCGCGTCGTGCTGATCGAGGACACGGCCGAGCTGCAATGCTCGGCGGAGGACAAGGTCCAAATGCTCACCAAGCGCACCGAGCCGGTGGTGACCATGACCGATCTGGTGCGTGACACGCTTCGCTTGCGGCCCGACCGGATCGTCATCGGCGAGGTGCGGGACGGATCGGCGCTGGACCTGCTCAAGGCCTGGAACACGGGCCATCCCGGTGGCCTGGCGACCATCCACGCCAATAGCGCGCTGGAGGGCCTGACCCGGTTGGAGGACCTCATTGGCGAGGCGACGCCCCGCATCCCCTACCGGGCGATCACCCAGGCGATCAACATGGTGGTGTTCATCGAGCGCGCCCCCGGCGGACGTCGGGTGAAGGAGGTCAGCCGTCTCGTGGGTCGTGAGGGCGAGACCTATCGGCTTGAGCCGGTGGTGGCGGCGTGATGAGCCACGGGCCGGCCCGCCACCCCTCACCAGGATTGACTCGGTGGGGCCTGCCCGGCTTGGTTGCGCCGTGTCCCCAGCGTTGACCCTCGAACAAAAGCTCGCCGCCGTGCAGTGCGGCGACGTGGGCAGCTACAATTTCGCCCGGCCGCGAGGCGACGACCCGGATACTCATTTCCAGGCGCTGGCGCGGCAGGCGCTCGCCGTCGCCCGCGCCCGAGGATATTTCTGCCGCGTCGAAGGCGACCCGAACGGCGTGATCGCCGGCCTTCTGGTGACGGTCTCCGCCCCCGACGACACCGCGCCGGCCGCGAAGACCTAGGCGCGAGAGGCCAGCTTGGCCGTGGACCTGGTGTCGCGCGCGGCGCAAGATGGTCCAACCCAGCCTTTGCGGGAGAGGACCGTCATGTACCGGTACATCTTGATCCCCACCGATGGGTCCGAGGTCTCGCAGAAGGGCGTGATCGCGGGCCTCGGCCTCGCCAAGACCCTCGGCGCGCGCGTGACGCTCCTGACGGTGTCGGAAGCGCTGCCGGCGTTTGCGGACGCCACGGGGTTCGGCGCGCCGCCGGTGGATCTCTCCGACTACTGGGCGGCGCAAGAGGAGACCGCGAAACGGGCGCTGGACGCCGCCAAGACGTTGGCCGACCAGTCCGGCGTCTCGGCCGAGACCTTGCACATTCCCCGCGCCCTGCCGGCCGAGGCGATCGTCGAGACTGCGACATCCAAAGGCTGCGACCTGATCGTTATGGCTTCGCACGGCCGCCGCGGGGTCGGACGCCTGTTAATGGGGAGCCAGACGGCGGAAGTGCTGACGCACAGCCCGGTTCCGGTGCTCGTGGTGAAGTGACGGCGCGAGCCGCCTAGACCGAAGGCCGTGCTCGGTGTTTGCGGGCCGGCGGCGGGGCGGCGGCTAAAAGCCGCCATGCGCCCCGATCATCGCGCCGGCGATGGTGACGAGGCTGAGGGTCAGGAGCGCGATATGCACGCGATGCAGCCAGGCGAAGGCCTTGACCGGATGGCGCGCGGCCCAGGCGGGAAAGACGCGGCGCAACACCAGCGGTTCACCCACGAACAGCATGAAGAAGAACAGGGCCCAGACGAGCACCATCGCGTGCATCCACCAGAAGGACAGCGTGGTGAAGCGCGCCCAGAGGTCCAGCTTGTAGGTCATGTAGAGGCCCGTCAGACCGACGATTAGGACCGCCGCGCGCGCCTGCCAGACGAACCGATGCTCGATAGCCTGGAAGGCGCGAAGAGGATCCGATCCGAGCGCGCCCCTGCGGACGGCGGGCAAGACGACCGTCGTCGCCATGCAAACGCCGCCAATCCAGATGACCACGCCAATGATGTGGAGCGCTCGGGCCAGGATGAGATCGGTCATGGCGTGAGGCCTTTCTATGGAGACCAGGGCAAGGCTGCCCAGCACGCTCAGACGACACTCTAAGGCGGACGGTGATCGAGCCGTTTGCGCTCCGACAACCTATGCGGCCCCGCGCGTCAGCCGTCGGCGCCATCGGCGATGCGGCGCAATCGGGTCAGGCTCGGAATGGTCAGCCGCTGTCGCTCGCTGATCAGGATGCCGGCCTTCTGCCAGGCCGCGAGGAGGCGGCTGGCGGTGTGCAGGGTGGTGCCCGATACGTCGGCGAGATCCTTGCGCCGCAGGCGGATGTCGATCTCGGTCCCGCCGCCGCCAGTGGGCCGGCCGGCCTGGGCCGCCAGCCTGAGCACCGCGTGGGCCACGCGCCGTTCGACCCCCTGCGTGGAAAGCTCTCGAACGCGGTCCTGCACCTCCAGGAGACGGGCGCCGAGGATACGGATGACGTTCATCGCCGCCTTCGGGCAAACCTCGATCACACGCAACAGATCCGCTTCACCCCAGCTCAGCATCTGCGAGGGCTCGGCGGTGACCGCGTCGGCGGGGAACAGGTGATCGGTAAAAAGCGGGGCCGTGCCGAACATGTCGCCGGGCCCGATGAACCGGATGACGACCTGGGCGCCGTCGCGGCCCGTCTGGACGATCCGGATCGATCCTTCGACCAGGGCGTAGGCACGCTCGGCGCGATCGCCTTGTGAGAAGATCAGGTGGTTGCGCGGCAAGGCCTCGGTCCGGGCGGAGGCGCGGGCCGCCGCCAGCACGTCATCGGGCAGGCCCGTGAACATCTCCAATTTCGCCAACAGCGCGATGTCTGGCGGGCCCATGCCGTCCACATTCAATCTCGGCGGGGCCTCACAAACCCGACCTCCTGTCCTTGTCCTAGAACAACCGTGCGGCGCCGCCACCCCTGATCTTGACGGGCGCGGGCGCTCGCGCGTCAAGAACGCTCCACTTTCTCAATATTACAGACTGTTAGGGGGATGCCGGGCGGTCTGAAATCCCCGGCCCGCCGGCGTTTCGCGCCTATCGGCCGGGCGCAATGTCCTGGTCGGCGGCGGGGCGGCGCCCTCCGGCGCGCAAAATGAGTCGGGCGCCGAACAGGCTGAGGCCGGCCAGGCCGAACCAGGTGAGGGCGTAGGCCAGGTGGGCGTTGCGAAAGGCGATGACCGTCAGGCCGCCGACGGGGTAGCCGCCGGGGTTCGGGGTCGCGTCCGCATCGACGAAGAAGGGCGCTGCGCCGGCGAGGCCTCGTGCCCGGGCGATGGCTGACACGTCCCTTGAGTACCAACGGTCGGCCGCCGGATCGTTGGCGCGCAGGAACCCGCCCCGCGGTTCGGTCATCCGAACGAGGCCGGTGACCAGCACGGGCCCTGACGGCGGCGTAGCGGCCGCGGCGCGATCGCCGGGCGCGAAGCCGCGGTTGACGAGGATCACACCCTCATCGGTCTTCAGCGGAGTGACGACCCACCAGCCCGGGCCCAGCTCGGTCACGGCCTGGACCAAGGTCTGACGATCGCCCAGGAAGACCCCGCGCATCTGCACGCGGCGATATTCGTCACGTTCGGCCGTGACCCTCGGCCAATCCGCGCGCGACGGAGGATTGGCCGGCGCGGCCGCCACGCGGGCGTTGACCCGCTGGATGAGGTCGAGCTTCCAAGCGCGGCGCTCGACCTGCCACACGCCCAGCGCTGCGAAGGCTATGGCCAGCCCGATGCAGAGGGCGAGGAAGGCCGCCCGCCTCAAGGCGCGGTGGGCATGGTCGCCGGCGTCATCGGCATCATGTTGCTGTTCAGGTGGTACATGATCCAGAGCGAGCCCGAGATCACGATGGCCACCATCACCACGGTGAAGATCAGGGCCATCAAGGTCCAGCCGCCCTCGGCCCGGG
>CAMFHW010000206.1 GCA_945952175.1 uncultured Phenylobacterium sp.
GACCCCTCATCCGTCGGGCCTTCGCCCGACACCTTCTCCCGCAAGGGGAGAAGGACCTCTCGTGCTCAATCGGCGCTCATCGGCGAAGGGGGCCTGGAGAGCCGATCCTACCACCCCCCGAACCGCGGCCATTCCATGAGCGGCGCCCCAGGCTCCGTCGGCAGCACATGATAGGCTTGGTGCTGGGCCGCGGTGGCGCAGGCGTGGTTGGGCAGGATGCGCAGGCGGGTTCCCACCGGCAGGTCGACCCCAGCCGCGCCGGGGCGGGCGGCCACGACCCCGTGCTCCTGGCTGGCCTTGATGACGATCAGGTCGGGCAGGACGCGGCCGGCCTCGTCGCAGACCACCCCGTAGCCCTGGTCGACCGCCTGGGAGGCCGTGCCGCGGTCCCGCGACAGCGCCATCCAGCCGGCGTCGACCAGCAGCCAGCCGCGGTCGGCCCGGCGGCCGATCACCGTGGTCAGGACCGACAGCGCGATATCCTCCACCGCGCAGGCCTCGATGCCCGCCATGACGAGGTCGAAGAAGACATAGACCCCGGCGCGCAGCTCGGTGACCCCTGAAAGGTCGCGCGCCGCCCGGGCGGTTGGGGTCGACCCCACGCTCACCACCGGGCACGGCAGTCCGGCCGCGCGCAGGGCCTCGGCCGCGCCCACCGCGGCTGAGCGCTCTTGCTCGGCGAAGGCTTCATGCGCCGCGTGGCCCACCACGTCGTAGCTGCCGCCCGCATGGGTGACGACGCCGCGCAGCGCAGATCCGCCGCCGTGCAGCCGCCGGCCGATCTCGATCAGGGCCGGGTCGTCGGGCTTGAGGCCGCCGCGATGGCCGTCGCTGTCGATCTCGATCAGGGCCGGAATCGTATCGCCCGACCGCCAGAACGCCGCCGCCACCGCGTCGGCCTGCTCGACCGTGTCGAGGATCACGGCGAGGTCGCAGCCGCGCCGCCGGATCGCCAGCACGCGGTCGAGCTTCTGCGGCGCGATCCCCACCGCATAGAGGATGTCGCGCACCCCGGCGGCGGCGAACACCTCGGCCTCGGCCAGGGTCGAGACGGTGGCGGGCCCGGTCCCGTCGGTCAGCAGGCGCCGCGCGATGTCCACCGACTTGCAAGTCTTCAGGTGCGGCCGCAGCGTCACGCCCAGGTCCCGGGCCCGCGCCGACATCATCTCGATGTTGCGCGTCATCTTCGCCTCGTCGACGACGAGGCACGGGGTCTGCAGGGCGGCGAGGTCGGCGGCGGGCGAGGTCATGCCCTTACCTATGGCCTGGGGGATGAGACCGCTAGGACGTCGTCCGCCGGCCCTTCAAAGGCGAGGCCCCATTCTCCCGCGCCCAGTCGCCGAACTTGGCGCGGCCCTCGGGGCCGTACTTGTCGCCCACCTGCTTGGCGATCTCGGCGATGCTGACGGTCATCAGCTGCGCGCGATAGGCCGCCTCCGCCGCATGGAAGGCGCGGGCGATGTCGCAGGGAATGTCGGGCGAGGCGCAGCCGGCGCAGGGCCCCTGGCGGCGGATGTCCTGGCACCGGAAGCTCGGGCCCGGCCCCTCGATCGCCGCCTGGACGTCCCACAGGCTGATCTCGCGGGCGGGGCGGGCCAGGCGGTAGCCGCCGCCGCCGCCGCGGCTCGCGCTCAGCACGCCGGCCCGGACCAGGGCCTGCAGGTGCTTGGCCATGTAGGCCGGCGGCAATTCGTGGAAGCCCGCCAGCGCGGTCGCATTGAGGCTGGCGCCCGGCGCGAGACCGGCCAACACGGCGCAGGCGTGGGCCGCCCACTCGACACCTTCGAGCGTTTTCATTTGCGGACATTTATCATCCGATTTAAACGGATACAAATTGTCCGAAAAGGAGACTCCATGACGACGGCCAAGATCGCGATCGTCGGCGGCGGCATCGCCGGCCTCGTCGCCGCCGCCACCCTGGCGCGGCAAGGGTTCCGGCCCGATCTGTTCGAGGCCGCGCCCGAGCTCGGGGGCCGCGCCCAGACCCGGGTCCTCGATGGCTTCCACTTCAACCAGGGGCCGCACGCGCTCTATGTGAACGGCGCCTTCAACGCGGTGCTGGCCGGGCTCGGCCTCTCCGCGCCGGGCCGGCGGCTGCGTCTCGACGGCGCCTTGGCGGTCTGGGGCGACGAGACCCATCCCCTGCCGACGCGCCTCGTGGCCACGGGCTCCGCCCCGCCCCTCAGTTCGGCTGAGACCGCCGCCCTGGCCGAGGTCTTCGCCCGGTTGACCCACGGCGACTATGACGGCGCGGGATCGCCTCTGCGCACCTTCACGGCCGAGCTGCCCGAGGCGGTTCGAATGGTGATCGAGGCCCTGGTCAGGGTGTCGAGCTACGCCCACGCGCCCGAGGACATCGACGCCAAGGCCGCGCTCGACCAGGTAAGGCTCAGCTTCGGCGGCGTGCTCTATATCGACGGCGGCTGGCGCAGCCTCGTCTCGGCCCTGGCCGGCGTGGCGACCGAGGCCGGCGCGCGGCTGCGGTCTGAGCATCGGGTCATGGCGGTCGCCCGCGCCCACGACGGGTGGCGGATCGATCTGGCCGGCCAGCGTGCGGAGACCTTCGACGCGGTGATCCTGGCGGTCGCCCCGTCCGTCGCCCGCGACCTCGTCGCCGGCTCCGACCACATCGCCGCCGCGGCCCGATCGACCCAGCCGCTGCGCACCATGGGCCTGGACCTGGGTCTTTCCGCCACCAGCCCCGGCGCCGGCTTCGTCCTCGGCATGGACGCACCGGTCTACATGTCCCTGCACTCGGCGATCGCCGAGCTCGCACCGCCCGGCGGCGGCCTGTTGCACGTCGCCCGCTATCTGGCGCCCGACGAGACGCCCAGCCCCGCCCACATCGAGGGCCTGGAACAGCTGGCCGACCGCCTGCAGCCCGGCTGGCGGGACCGCCTGGTCCACAAACAGCGCCTGGTCGGGATCAACGTCGTCCAGGACTATCCGCGCTGGCGGCAAGGCGGGCGGCGGACGCCGGTCGTCGTGCCGGACGCGCCCGGGCTCTTCCTCGCTGGAGACTGGATCGGGGAGACCGGCATGCTCTCCGACGCGGCCGCCGCGAGCGCCGTCGTCGCCGCGCGGGAAGCCGCCGCCCTGCTCGTCGGCGCCCCGCCCCAAACGTAACTAAAATGTAACGTGGCGCGCGCGGCGCGGGCGGTCATGGTCCCGGCTCTCCCGTTTTTCACGAGCTTGCATGTCCATGAAGTCGTTCTGGCTCGCCGCGGTCGCGGCGTCCGCCCTGGCCACGGCCGCCCATGCCGCCGATCCGTCGCTCACCGCGCCCCGGATGGGGACCTGGGGCTTCGACGCAACCGGCCAGGACCGGTCGGTCAGCCCGGGCCAGGACTTCTACGACTACGCCAACGGCGCGTGGCTGAAGCGGCTGGAGATTCCCGCCGACCGCTCCAGCTACGGCTCCTTCGACGCCCTGCGCGAGCTGTCCACCGCGCGGATGCACGACCTGCTGGAGAAGGCCGCCGCCAACAGGGCCGCGACCGGCGACGACGCCAGGATCGGCGCCCTCTATCGCAGCTTCATGGACGAAAAGGCCGTCGACGCCCTGGGCGCCAAGCCGCTGGCGCCGGGCCTCGCCACCATCAAGGCGGCCCGGACCCGCGAGGACGTCGCCCGCCTGATGGGCAAGACCCAGGGCGACTTCGGCGGCTCCGTCTTCGGCGCCTTCGTCTCCGACGACGCCAAGGACCCGACCCGCTACGCGGTCTATGTCACCCAGGCCGGCCTCTCCCTGCCCAATCGCGACTACTATCTGGAAGCCCGCTTCGCCGACCAGAAGGCCAAGTACGAGGCCTATGTCGCCCAGATCCTGACCCTGGCCGGCTGGCCGGAGCCGCAGGCCAACGCCAAGGCGATCGTCGCCATGGAGACCGAGATCGCCAAGGTCTCCTGGACCGCCGCCCAGCGCCGCGACCGGGACCTGACCTATAATCCCTACGAGCCCGCCAGGCTGGCGGCCGCCGCGCCAGGCTTCCCCTGGGCGGCCTTCCTTCAGGGCGCGGGGCTGTCCGCCGCCAAGCGCGTGATCGTGCGCGAGGACAGCGCCCTGCCGAAGATCGCCGCCATCTATTCGGCGACGCCGGTCGAGACCCTCAAGGCCTACGAGGCCTTCACCTTCGCCGACCAGGCCGCGCCCTATCTCTCCAAGGCCTTCGACCAGGCCCACTACCAGTTCCGCGAGAAGACGATCACCGGCCAGGCCGAACAGAAGCCGCGCTGGAAGCGGGGCGTCGCCCTGGTCGACGACCAGATCGGCGAGGCGCTCGGCCGCCTCTATGTCCAGACCTACTTCTCGGCGCAGGACAAGGACAAGGCCGTGGCCCTGGTGAACGACATCCTCACCGCCATGAAGGGCCGCATCGAGCACCTGGCCTGGATGGGTCCGCAGACCAAGGCCAAGGCCCTGGAGAAGCTGTCCAAGTTCAGCGTTTCGATCGGCTATCCGGACGCCTGGCGCGACTATTCCAGGCTCGCGATCAAGGACGGCGACCTGTTCGGCAATGTCCAGCGCGCCAACCGCTTCGAGTGGAACCGCCAGGTCGCCCGCCTCGACAAGCCGGTGGACCGCAAGGAGTGGTCCATGACGCCGGCGACGGTGAACGCCTATTACACCTCGACCAAGAACGGCATCTTCTTCCCGGCCGCCATCCTGCAGCCGCCGTTCTTCGATCCCCAGGGCGACATGGCCGTCAACTACGGCGCCATCGGCGCGGTGATCGGCCACGAGATCACCCACGGCTTCGACGATCAGGGCCGCAAGTCCGACGGCGACGGCCGGCTGGTCGACTGGTGGACGCCGGAGGACAACGCCAAGTTCAAGGTCGAGGCCGCCAAGCTCGGCGCCCAGTATTCCGCGATGGAGATCCTGCCCGGCGCCTTCATCAAGGGCGAGCAGACCATGGGCGAGAACATCGGCGACCTGGGCGGCGTGCTGCTGGCGCTCGACGCCTACCACGTCTCGCTGAGGGGCCAGCCCGCGCCGGTGATCGACGGTCTGACCGGCGACCAGCGGGTGTTCCTGGGCTGGGCCCAGGTCTGGCGCTCCAAGGTCCGCGACGACCGCCAGCGCCAGCTCCTGGTCAGCGATCCGCACTCGCCGGGCCGCGCCCGGGTCGACATCCCCACCCGCAACATCGACGCCTTCTACGACGCCTTCGGGGTCAAGCCGGGCGATCCCATGTACGTCGCTCCGGAGAACCGCGTCCGGATTTGGTGAGGTTTCGAGACAAGACCGGCGTCCCCCAGCGCCGGCCTTTAGTCGGCCGGCTGGTCCCCCTCCCGCCCTGCCCCGGTGGAGGCGCGCGACCGCCGGCCGGCGTTCCTTCCGACGTCAGGCCGAGCCGGTGGAATCCGGCAGGCCCAGGATGCGCTTGGAGATGATGTTGTTCTGGATCTCGGCCGAGCCGCCATAGATCGACATCGCCTTGCCGCCGAGCCAGCCGCGCACCGCCTCGATCTCCTCCTTGCGGAAGGCCTCGCCGTCCCAGCCCAGCCCCTGGGCGCCCATGATCTCGAGGGTCAGTTCGGCGCGGGTCTGGGCGACATTGGTGGCGGAGTTCTTCAGCACCGAGGCGGCGTTGGTCGCGCCCGACGCCCCCTTCGCCTCCGCCGCCGCCCGGGCCAGGGTCAGGCCGTGGGTGCGCGCGTCCATCTCGTTCTTGATCACCCGCGTGCGCAGGTCGGTGTCGGCGATGCGGCCGGCCGCATCGACCTCGCAATAGCGCTTGGCCAGTTCGTGCAGCGGGGTCACCCGGCCGCCGCCGCCGCCCGGCGCGCCCGTCTGGCTCGCCCGTTCGTGCTGCAGCAGCCGCTTGCCGACCGTCCAGCCGACGTTCAGCTGGCCCAGCAGCGCATCCTTCGGCGCCGTCGCATCGGTGAAGAAGGTCTCGCAGAACGGCGAGGCCCCGGCGATCAGCTTGATCGGCCGCGTCTCGATCCCCGGCTGATGCATGTCGACCAGCATGAAGCTGATCCCCTCATGCTTCTTCGCCGAGAAGTCGGTCCGCACCAGCGCCCCGCACCAGTCCGACCACTGGGCGCCACTCGTCCAGATTTTCTGGCCGTTGATTTTCCAGTGATCTCCGGCGTCCTCGCACTTCATCTGCAGGGAGGCCAGGTCCGAGCCCGCGCCCGGTTCCGAATAGCCGACGCACCAGCGCACCTCGCCGCGCACGATCGGCGGGATGTGCTTCTGCTTCTGTTCCTCGGTGCCGTAGTCGAGGATGGTCGGCCCGATCATGGTGATGCCCATGCCGAACATCAGCGGGTTGAAGGCGCCGGCCTTGGCCATCTCCTGGGCCAGCACCCGCGCCTGCTGCGGCGACAGCCCGCCGCCGCCATATTCCTTGGGCCAGGTCGGCGTGGCCCAGCCCTTCTCGCCGATCGCCTTGCGCCACGTGGCGAGGTCCGGATCGGAGACCGGTCCCTCCTGCCCGGCCATCTGAGCGGCCTTGCCCTTCAGCGCGGCGGGGAAATTCGCGTCCAGCCAGGCGCGGGCCTCCTCGCGGAAGGTCTCCAGCTCAACGTCGGCTCCGAAATCGGCCATGGCGCACTCTCCCTAGAGCCCTTTAGGGTCAGATCGACTGATCTGACCCGTTGAAAAGGGTTCTCTTTCTTATGTTTAGAGCGTGTCGGGCGCCGAAACCGCTCACACTTTCGGCTGACACGCTCTAGGCGGACGCGCCACATTAGGCTGCTGGGCCGCCGCCACAAGATTCTCCCAGCGTCACCCTGAGCAGGTTTTTGTCAGCGCGCCGGAAGCTCGTGGGCCACGCCGACCACCCGGTCCTGGAACATGCGCGCCGTCCAGACCAGCGGCCGGTAGATCCCGTCCAGGCCGCGATAGCGGTTCACATAGCCGGAGACCATCTTGGTGAAGTTCACCCGGTCCATCACGTCGTGGGTCGCCCAGACGTCCTGCGGATGGATCAGGCTCAGCAGCGGCGTGCCCTGCAGGGTCGGGGTCGAGAAGCCGAACAGGGCCGACCATTCCGGGCTCATCCGCAGCACGCGGCCGGCCAGGTCCCGGATCAGCACCAGCTCGCGACTGCCGCCGATCAGCGTCTCGGGATCGTCGGACGCCAGGATCTGCGACAGGATCCTCTCATGCTCGGGAATGGTCGCCGCCGAGGACGGCCTGGACTGGGTATGGGACACGGACTCTCACGGCCTCTGGGGGCGACACGCGAGCGAAGACTGCGTGGGATTCCTTGACGATAGCTATCGCTCGCGCGGCGATCAGGCCTGCGCGGGCGCGGCATGTTCGCGCAGGTCGAGCGCGGCCAGCACCTTTTCGGCATAGGGCGCATCGCCGTTGGTGAA
>CAMFHW010000207.1 GCA_945952175.1 uncultured Phenylobacterium sp.
GGGGGGGGGGGGGGCGGGGGGGGTGGGGGGGGGGGGGGGGGGGGTGCTCGTGGGGGGGAGGGGGGGGGTGGTGTTGGGGGCGCTGGGCAGGGTGCGGGGGGTCGGGAGGTCGCCGGCGGCGGCGCGGACGTGCGCCGGTAGGTGGTGGTCCAGGTCCAACTCATCGACGATCCCGGCGATCCGCGCATCGCCGCCTATCGCGAGGTACGCGAGCGCGACCTCGTGGGGCGCCAGGGTCTGTTCGTCGCCGAGGGCGAGGTGGTGCTGCGGGTGCTGACGCAAAGTCCGCTGATGGACTGCGTTTCGGTGCTGCTGGCGGAGAAGCGGGTGGCGGGACTGGCGGACGCGCTGGCGCGGTTGCCGCTGGAGGTCCCCGTCTACGCGGCCGGCCAGGCGGTGATGGACGCCATCGTCGGCTTTCCGATCCATCGCGGCATCCTGGCGCTGGGGCGACGGCGGGTGAGCCCCTCGGCCGCCGAGCTGCTGGCGGCGCTGCCGGCAGGGCGGGCGACGGTGTTGGTCCTGAACGGGATCGCCAATCACGACAATATGGGCGGGCTGTTCCGCAACGCCGCGGCCTTCTGCGCGGATGCCGTGCTGGTCGACGCCGACTGCTGCGATCCGCTCTATCGCAAAGCTATCCGGGTGTCGGTGGGTGCGAGCCTGCGCGTGCCGTTCGCGCGGCTGGCGCGGGGTGAGGACGTCGTGGAGGTGCTGGGCGCGGCCGGGTTCGAGGCCCTGGCGCTCAGCCCGCGCGGCGAGACCTCGCTTGCGGACCTGCGGCGGCCGGAGCGCGCGGCCGTGCTGCTGGGCGCGGAGGGGCCGGGCCTGGCGGAGGAGGTGATGGCGCGCTGTCGCACGGTCTCGATCCCGATGGCGGCGGGGTTCGATTCCCTGAACGTCGCCGTGACCGGCGGGATCGTGCTCTGGGCGTTGGGCTAGGCGGCCGGGGCCTCGGCGGGAAGCACCTCGAAGGCGAGGGGCCGGGGCGGGGCGCCGCCGTTGCAGCCCGAGGCGGGGCACGAGCTGATCGCCGCGGCCCGGTCCCTCTCGGCGCGGAAGACGATGGCGTCGCCGGCGCGGCAGGTGGGCGGGCGGATCAACAGCCGGCCGCCCTCGACCACATCAGCGATCATGAACAGGTTGAAGGCCGTCTGGTGCGGGCCAGGCTCGACGCCCAGCTCGCGCAGGGCCGCGTCCAGATTGTCCGCGCAGTTGGGGTGGTAGCCGACGACCCCGTATTCGCGGTGGTACATCTCGACGGTGCAGGCGCCGTACAGGAAGTCATGGCGGCCGACATCGTCGGCGACGATGGTCAGCATGGGGCTGCTGCGGTCCGACCACAGGACGTCGCCGGTCGAGAGATGGATCTTGCCGGCATAGTCGAAAGTGCGGCCGTTGGAGAGCCGCTCGCGTCCGTCGAGCGAGTAGGCGACGAGGTCGCCGCTCTGGCCGCCCTGGGGGTCGATCACGCGCAACCGGTCGCCGCGCCGCAGCCTCACGCCCGCCCCACCCGCGGCGGGCACTATCCGAGTTTCGACCATCTGCGCCTCCATCGATCGGGGGCGCCAGACTTAGCCGGGGCGGCTATGGGAATCCACACACCGCCGTTCGGCGGCGGGCCGGCCCTAGCGGGCGCGACGGGCGGGTTGTTCGGCGGCGTCCTCGATGAGGGAGCGCGTCAGGTTCAGGATGGCCGTGCGCAGGGATGGCTGCTGGACGCTGGCGAAGGCCTCCAGGAGCTGGACGGCTCCCGGGACGGCGAGCTTCTCGAACAACGAGGCGTCGGCCACGGGCTCGGAGGCCTCGCCCACGAGTTCGCCGACCGAGGTCTCCAGCTTCTGGGCGATGCGCACCAGCATGGAGGCCGAGACGCGGTTCGCGCCACGCTCGTACTTCTGAACCTGCTGGAAGCTGACGCCCAGGTGGTCGGCCAGGGTGGACTGCGAAACACCGAGCCATTTGCGGCGCACCCGGATGCGATGGCCGACGGCGACGTCGATGGGGTCGGGCCCCATGTCCTCAACACTCTCGCTCACTGAAAGGTCCTTCTGAGCGCGGTGAAGCCCCCGCACGATGATTACCTGCGCGGTATGTCGCATAACCTTCGCGGTTTCCGCTAGAGCTTTGTACCCAAAGGGACAATGCGTCACAGCAGAGGCGCAATAACTGCGTAGAATTCGCTTTTCGGGTGAGTTCAGGCGTCGAGTCTTCGCCCGACGAGGATATCCTGGATCTGGTCGATCATGGCGATCGCGACGTCCTCTCCTTCGGTCTCGGAAATCTCCGCCGCGCGCCGGACTATGGCGGCCAGCGCGGTGAGATCGCGAGCACTGAGCAGGGCGACCATATCCATCAGATCTGCTGTCTGGGGATCAAGGACTCGCGCAGGCCCGTGACGGCGCCGAGGGGCGAATCCGCTGCCGGTGTCGCTCATGGCAGGTTCGCCGCGGCGAATCGGCCGGCGTCCTCGGTGAGCAGGCGGTCGATCTCGACCAGCCGGACGTGGGGCGCGAGGGCCCGCAGGGGCGAGAGCAGCACGCGTGCGACCGCGTGCGGGTCGTGGTCGCCGGCGGCGATGGCGTCGAGGCAGACCTCGACCTCCAGGCCGCGGTCGGCGCAGGCGAAGGCGGTGGCGAGCACGGTGTCCTCCAGGTTGATGCCGATCAGCGCGATCGGGCCGCCGAGCGCCAGGGCGGCGCGGGCGAAGTTGGGGTTGGAGAAGGCTGAGGGCCCGCGCCGCTGGAACACCGGCTCGTCCGGCCGGGGTTCGAGCCCCGCGATGGGGCGCGGGTCGGCGAGGCGGCGGTCATGGACATGCAGCACCGGCCAACTTCGGCGGCGCGCCTCGGTGAGGCCGCGGCGACAGGCGGCGAGGATGGCGGGGCCCGCCTGCGCCTCGCGGCCGCGCTGGAGGTCCAGACAGACGAGGGCGGCGCGCGCGCCGGGGGAATGGAACGGACTCAAGACTCTGCGGCTCCGGGATTGGTGGCGGGACGGGCGACGGATCTGTCGAGCGGGCCTGGCTGGTCCCAGGCGCCCTCGGGGCGCAGGATCACCATCGGATCGCTGGCGAGCGTGATGGCGTCGGCCGGCGGCTGGGCCTCGACGACCATCTCGACATAGTCGTGGTCGGAGACGACGAACCGTTCGCGGCCCTCCAGGATGCGGGCGTTGAAATACTGGTTCCAGAAGGGGATGAGCCGGACCTGGCCGTAGCCCAGGAGCTTTCGGTAGTTCTTCTTCTCGGCCAGGCGCTTGGCGGCCTGGATCAGCATCAGGGTGGCGCGGCCACCGCGGTATTCGCGCCGCACGGCGACGCGCTCGGTCTTGGCGAAGTCGGCGAACCAGCGGATGCGCAGGGTCCCGATCGGCTCGCCGTTGCGGCGCAGGACGAGATGGGTCGCGCCGGCGAAGTCGTTGCCGTCGTACTCCTCGTCATAGGGGCAGGCCTGTTCGCCCAGATAGACCAGGGCGCGGATGGCGAGCGCCTGCTGGATCTCGTCGAGGGTGTGGCAGACGGTGACCTCGAGCCGGGCGTCGTCCACTTCTGTGGCGGGCCGCGCCTCGATGGGCATGCGGACGGGCGCGTTCATGCGGCGGCTCTCCAGGGGCGCGGCGCGGCGCGGACGAGGCCGCCGGCGATGGGGATGGCGCCCATCCGCCGCTGCAGCACGCGCTCGCCGTCGGCGGTCGCGGCGCGGGCGTAGAGCGGCAGATCGGGATAGACCTCGTCGCGCACGGCCACGCTGGCCGCGAGCGCCAGGCGGCGGCCGCGCCAGGAGAGACCCGCGGCGCCCCAGACATAGAACGCCGCCGGCGGCTCGCCGGGGCGCGCGATCAGGCGCCGCGGCGGCGCGACGCCGTCGAACGCCCCGGCCTCCAGCACCGGGATCGCGGCGCGGCGCAGCGGGATCACCGAGATCATGGCGATCAACTCGCCTCCGAGACGGGCGACGAACGCGCATCCACCGGTGATTGCATGGACCTCGCACAGGGTCTCGGAAGTGGCGATGTCGTCGCCGACCAGGGCGGCGGCCGCGTTCCGCGCGCTGACGATGTCGCAGGCGGAGGCCTTGCGGAAACCCAAGGCGGACAAGGCCTGGATCGTGTGCGACAGGTGATCGGACGCTGCAGGCATGGCGAGACCCAGCTTGTGCGAAGCAGGCAATTGGTAGAGCGTCACGGTGGGTGTCGGGGAGCCGCGAAGTACGTATGGGCGCCCCACGGAATTTTGGGCGCCGGGATGGTCGGTGATGGGTGAGCAGGACCGCACGCGTGCGGACTGGGAGGATATCCGCGCCTTCGTGGCGGCGGCGAAGGCCGGCAGCTTCGGCGCGGGCGCGCGGCAGCTGCGCCTGACCCAGCCCACCATGACGCGGCGGATCGACGACCTGGAGGCGCGGCTGGGGGTACGGTTGTTCGACCGCGGCCTGCGCGGCGTGACCCTGACCCGCGCCGGCGAGCTGGTCTACGACCGGGCGCTGTCCATGCACCGCGCCTCGGTCGACATCGAGCGGCTGACCCTGGGCGACGCGGCGACGGAGGCCGGCGACGTGTCGATCTCGGTCCCGGAGGGGGTGGGTGGCTACTACATCGCGCCGGACCTGGCCGATTTCCTGCGCGAGAACCCGCTGATCCGGATCGCGCTCGACTGCGGCTTCTATCCGCAGAGCCCGGTGGACCGGCACGTGGACCTGTCGATCAGCGTCGGCGAGGCGCCGTCGGAGGCGGACATCGTGGCGACGCCGCTGGCGACGCTGCACTACAGCCTGTTCGCCTCGCGCGAATATCTCGAGACCTACGGCGCGCCGACCCGGCTGGACGCCGCCGCCGGCCACCGGTTCGTCTCGCACGTGGCGCAGAACCCGGAGGGGACGGGAACGAAGACCGAGGCCTTCTTCGCCCTGACCGGACCGGCGCTGGCGGTGAATTCCTCGACGGCCATGCTGCACGCGCTGGAGCGCGGGGCGGGCATCGGGGTGATGCCGACGGCGATCCTGGCGGTGGCCCCGAACCTGGTCATGCTGGACGTGCCGCCCCTGGCCGCCTCGACCCTGTGGATCAGCCACCATCGCGACGCGCTGAAGTCGCCTCGGGTGGCGCGGGTGGCGGCCTGGCTGGCCAGTCTCTTCGACGCGCGGGCCAAGCCCTGGTTCCGGCCGGAATTCGTGCATCCGTCGGAGTTCCAAGACTGGTCCTGGCCCGTGGCGACGGCGCGGGCTTGACGCCCGCGAGGCCTTGGCGCGCAAGCGGCCGCGACGATTTTGCCGGCCGCGTCGAAATTCAACCTTAACTCCCGTCAGCCAAGCTCTCGCCCAGGGGTCCGCCGAGGCCCAAGGGGGAAGCGCGCATGTCCGACGTCCAGGGGACCTCGGGACCGTTCGGTCTCGACATCTCGCAGGCCGTCTGCGACCGGGCGACGCGCCTGGCCAGGTCGCTGTTCGGGGCGTTCGAGTGCCAGATCGTGCTCGTCGAAGGCGATCGCATGTGGCGCAGCCGCGACCATGCCGGCGTGGTGATGGCCGACGATCCCGCCGCCATGCTGGTGCTGCAGTCCGGGGAACTGGTCTGGATCGCCGACGCGCTCGAACACCCGCAATTCCACGATCATCCTGTGGTGACCGGCTGGCCGCACGTGCGGTTCTACGCCGGCGCGCCGATCCGGCTGAGCGACGGCACGACGCCGGGCGTGCTGGCCCTGGCGGCCCAGGCGCCGCGCCCCTACGACCGGGCGTTGGCCGGGCGCCTGCAGGACCTGGCCGACTTCGTCGCCGACGAGTGGGTGCGCGCCCAGGCGACCCGGGCCCGCGAGGAAAGCCAGCGCGAGCGCGACACGCTGTCGGCGACCATGACGGCGATCTTCGGCGCCCTGGCCGGCACCGTGGTGCTGACCGACCGCGACCTGAGGGTGATGTGCTGCAATCCGGCCTGGGCCGCGCGGCTGGGCCTGACCGTGGACGAGGTCATCGGCCGGTCGATGTACGAGATCTCGCCGTGGGCCGAGCGCTGGCGGCCGTCCTACGAGCGGTGCCTGGCCGGCGAGACGATCCGCAACGAACGGCTGGAGGCGGCCAGTCCGGAGGGGCAGACGGTCTACAGCCAGGTGGAGCTGGCCCCCTGGCGCAACGCGCGCGGCGAGGTGGGCGGCATGGTCGCCACCAGCCACGACATCACCCCGCTGGTCGAGGCGCTGGACCGCACCGAGCGGTCCGAGCAGCGGCTGATGCTGGCCATGGAGGCCGCCGACCTGCACGTCTACGAGATGGACTATGTACGCCGCGAGCTGATCAAGGGCGGGGCCGAGGACACTTTCTTCACCGAGCCGAAGACCTATGAGGAGCTGTTCCGCGACATCTGGGGGACGATCGACCACCGAGACCTGCCCGCCGCCCAGGCGGCCTGGGCCAAGCACGAGGCGGACGGCACGCCCTACCGGCCGGAATACCGCGTCATCCGCAACGACGACCGCGAGGTCTGGGCCCAGGGGGCGAGCCGCTTCATCACCGATCCGGACGGCAAGCCGCTGCGGCTGATCGGGGCGCTGCAGAACATCACCGAGCGCAAGGTGGCCGAGCGGGCGCTGGTGCAGGCCAAGGAGGACGCCGAGGCCGCCAACCGCGCCAAGTCGACCTTCCTGGCCACGATGAGCCACGAGATCCGCACGCCGCTGAACGGGGTGCTGGGCATGGCCCAGGCCATGGCCGCCGACGGCCTGACCGACGCCCAGCGCGAGCGGCTGGACGTGATCCGCCAATCCGGCGAGACCCTGCTGGCCATCCTGAACGACGTGCTGGACCTGTCGAAGATCGAGGCCGGCAAGTTGGAGCTGGACGAGGCCGGCGAGTTCGACGTCGACGAACTGGCCCGCGGCGCGCATGGCGCGTTCAGCGCGGTGGCCGAGGCCAAGGGGCTGGAATTCTCGCTGGACGTCGAGCCCGAGGCGCGCGGGACCTATCGGGGCGACTCCACCCGCGTGCGCCAGATCCTCTACAACCTGGTCTCCAACGGTCTGAAGTTCACCGAGGCCGGGCGGGTGGCAGTGACCGTGTCGCGGCATGCGGGCGCGCTGAAGCTGTCGGTGGCCGACACCGGGATTGGCATTCCGTCCGAGCGGCTCGCCAGCCTGTTCCAGAAGTTCGAGCAGGCCGACGCCTCCACCACGCGGCGCTATGGCGGCACGGGCCTGGGCCTGGCGATCTGCCGCGAGCTGGCCCAGCTGATGGGCGGCGCCATCGCCGTCGAGAGCGCGCCGGGACAGGGGACGACCTTCGTGGTGACCCTGCCCTTGGCCCGGATCGGCGGCCAGGCCCAGCG
>CAMFHW010000208.1 GCA_945952175.1 uncultured Phenylobacterium sp.
CCGCACGACCGGCTGATCGTGGTCACCGACGAACAGTCGCATGACCCGGTCCCGGCCCCGGCGGCCGCCAAGGCCTACATGGTCAACGTCGCCAGCGCCCGGAACGGCGTCGGCTACGGCGACTGGACCCGCATCGACGGCTTCTCCGAGGCCGTGCTGCGCTTCATCCGCGAGCAGGAAGCCCTGTCCGTGGCCCAAAGCGCCGCATGACCCCTGAGGAGCTCCGTCAGGCGGCGATCCTTCTCTTCGGCGAGCGGGGCTGGATGTCCCGTCTCGCCGAAGGGTTGGACGTCGATCGCTCGACGGTCTCGCGCTGGTTCGCCGGCCTGCCGATCCCCGGACCGGTGGCCGCGGCCCTGCGCGGCTGGCTCCTCCTCTACGAACTCACCGGCAAGCATCCTGAAGACCTCGACGTCCTCGGCCGCCGCCCTCGCTGATCGCCGTCCGCCCGACTGGGGTGGCCAGGACAGCTCTCAGCCGCTAGCAAGATCGCAGCTAGAAAAATGGGAGGAGGGCTCAATGGCCGGCCAGCCGACGCTGACCTGGGGCGTGAAGCAGAGCTTCCGGAGCTATGTCCAGGGCTCGGGCGGGACCATCCAGCCGGGCCCGGGCGTGAGCCTCGCCCCCGACGGCGCCTTCGTCTTCGCCGCCGCGCCCGGCGCGAGCCTTTCCCTCGACGCGGACGGCCGCCTGCAAGGGCAGGGCGCCTTCCTGGGCGAGATCCAGTTCGTGGCCCACGGCGGCATGCTCTCGGTCCGCATCGCCGAGCCGGCCATCGAGGTCACCGGCGCCGGCTGCACCCTGACCGTCGACGACCGCGGCCGCCGCACCTCGCTCGCCGTCCTCGATCTCGCCGCCGCGGCCCGCGAGGGCGACGACCTCGTCATCCCCGCCAAGATGTCCATGGAGGGCTGGCAGGTCCTGGGCGACCACTATCCGATGAACACACCGATAGATCCGGTCCGGTTGGCCCTGGGCTAGCCGCACCCAACAAGACTTTTCAGAGGAAACGCCAATTATGATGAAGCTCTATTCCGGGGACCTTTCGCCCTATTCGGCCCGCGTGCGGATGCAGATCTACGCCAAGGGCCTGACCGACATCGCCATCGAGCGCCCGGCCACCTTCGGCACGCCGAAGTTCCGCGAGCAGTTCCCGATCGGCCGCATCCCCGTGCTCGACATCGACGGCGACATGATGCCCGAGAGCGAGGTGATCGCCGAATATCTTGAGGAGCTGCACCCCACGCCGTCCCTGCTGGGCGCCAATCCGCGTGAGAACGCCCAGGTCCGCACCCTGGCGCGCATCGGCGACATCTACGTCATGAACAACATGTTCATGCTCTCGCCCCAGACCCGCGCCGCCACCCGCAACGAGGGCATCGTCGAGCTGCTCGGCGGCCAGGTGATCCGCAACATCAAGGCGCTGGACCGCATGATCGGGACCGACGGCTTCGCCTGCCTCGGCCGCCTCACCCTGGCCGACTGCGCCCTGGTGCCGGCCATGTTCCTGGTCGAGAACGTGCTCTCCGGCACGGGCCTGGAGAACCCGATCCCCAAGGCCGCCAAGGTCGCCGCCTATTGGGAGGCGATCAAGACGCAGGAGCCCGCCGCGAAGATCCTGGTCGAGCTGCATCGCGGCCTCGAGGAACGCCGCGAACTGATCCGCTCCGGGGCCTTCGAGAAGATGATGGCGGCGGCCAAGCAGGCGATGGACGCGGCGGAGAAGGCGGAAGGCGCCACCTGAGCTAGAGACTGGCGGGCGGTACAAGGCCCGCTACCTATTGCTAGAACCTGTTACGTGAGACGGTCGCTCGAACGGTAGATTCGACGCCATGCTCAGAACGGGCGCCTGCGCTGCCGGTGATGCGGTGGATGTCGGGAGGCGTTCGACTTGGGTCGCTCGTTGGAGTGGTCGCTCTGGGGGTTGGACTATCTTGGCCAGACGGCCTTGTTCTTGGTCGAGGTGACGCAGCTCGACTTGATGTCCGCCCAGATCGTCTTGACGATCGCTCACGCCAACACCGGCCATGTGGTGACGACCGCCGAAATCGGGCGGCGTTTCACGGCCCTGAGCGATGTGCCGCCGGACGATCTCCGGCTGCCGATCAGCGGCTATGCCGTCGCCCGCCAGCTCGGCCTGCCCCTCGAGACCGCCCGTCGCCATATCCTGAAGCTCCAGGCGCTCGGTTGGTGCCAGCGGGTCGGCGAAGGGTTCCTGATTCCGGAAGCGGTCTGGCGCGAACCCGTCGCGCTGCAGGCGGTGATGCAGAATTGCCGGCGCACCGTGGCGGCGGTCCGCCAGGCGCCCGTCGCCGTCGCGCCGGTCCCGCTGCCGATGGTCACCGAGGGGATCGTCCGCTGGATCAACCGCGCCTCGACCGAGTTCTTCACCGAGGCCATGGGCGGCCTGACCCGTGCGCTCGGCCTGCACGGAAACCAGGTCCTGCTGATGGCCGGCCTGCAGACCCGCAGCTTGGCCCCGGGACGTCGCGCGGCCTTCAGCCTCGAGCGGCTGGAAGGCTTCGCCAGCGAGCAGGTCCATGAGCGCCGGCGCGCCGTCACGGCCTTCGAATTGTCGCGCCGTTTCTCGCTGCCCTACGAGACCACCCGGCGCGGCCTGGCCCGGCTGCGCGAGATGGGCTGGGCCCAGGCGGGCCCGGACGGGGGGCTGATGGCCGACCCGAGCTTTCTCGACCGACCGGAGCTTGCGGCGACCTGGGAGGTGTTCGACGCCCAGGCCCAGCGGCTGGTGGCGCTGGCCTGCGCCAGCCATGACCCGCAGGCGCTGGCCTGACGCCTAGGCCCGGCGTCTGTTCAGGGTCGAGGCCACGCCCAGGCAGATCAGCACCTGGCCGGCGAAGTACAGCGCCCAGATCGCATAGCCGATCCACGCCGCCTCGCTGAGCGGCCCGGCCCGGGCGAAGATCAGCAGGTCGGAAGCCACGAACATCATCGCGCCCAGCCCGGCCCGGTAGCGCGGAAACCGGCTCAGCCAGGCCATGGCCGCCATCATCGACAGGCCCAGCGCATAGGCCGCCACGCCTGGCGCGCTCGACCGGTCGCCCGGCAGCATCCAGGCGATCGCCACGGTCACCGGCACGACCAGCCCCGCCAGCAGCATCTGGCTCGGCGACGGCCCTGGTCGCCGGTTGCGCAGATAGAGCCCGATCGCGATCAGGTGGCCGATCAGGAAGGCCACGGCGCCCGCGATCAGTCCCTGGGTCTCGATCAGCACGTCGCCCATCGCCCCGAACGCCATCACCGCGCACAGCAGCCACCCGTCCAGCCGCCGCGCCGACCATCCGGCATAGAGCGCCAGCAGGCCCACGCCCGCGCCCTTCCAGGTCGCCGCCGTCACGATCCCGAGCGGCAGGCTCCATGAGGCCATATAGCTGACCCCCGCCGCCACTGCCGCCACCAGGATCCACCGCCCCGGATCTTTCCGCGCCGCCATCAGATCGCCGCCGTCACATAGGCCGGCAGGTTGGCCTTGAACGGGCCGGCGAAATGCAGGGTGAAGCTGGCGGGCAGCGGGAACGGGCTCTGGAGTTCCGACCAGTCCGCCAGCCTCAGAGCGCCCGAGGCCCGGGTCGTCTCCAGGAGGTGCGCGTTGAACGCGCCCTGTTCGAAAGAGGTCCCCGCCCATTCGTCGCGGCAGGTCCAGGCGGTCTCGGTGCGGGTCCAGGCGGCCCTCGGGAACAGCTCCGCCCAGCGGCCCATCAGCTCCGCGCCGCCGGTCTCGCGCCTCGCGAACACCACGCCGGCGTTGAACGGCGTCTCCCAGAACGGATTGTCGCCCGCCGCCACCATGGCCTCGGGGCCTGCGAACAGGTCCTCGATCCGCCGCTCCAGGTCGTGGACCACCGCGTCGGTGTCGAGCCAGGCGACGTGGTCGTAGCCGCCGTCCATGAACCGCTTCAACAGGCTCGGCTTCTGCCAATAGGCCGGCAGGTCGAACACCGGCTGGGTCAGGAAGAAGTGGTCGTAGCCATGCCGCTTGGCGTAGTCCCGGTTCCGCTCCACCAGGAACGGCATCAGGCCGAGCTCGCCCACCGGCCGGTTGTCGAACTGAATGATCGCGATCCGCATCACCCGGTCTTGCCTTGCCCCGCGCCTTGCGTCGAGCCCGTCGGCCGCTAAGAACGAAGCCATGTCCGAGACCCGTCCCGCCTACGACATGTCGCTCAGCCCCGCCGGACCCGGCCGCTGGACCACCCACGCCGCGCCGGAGTGGCGCAATCCGGGTGGTGGCCTCTGGGGCGGCTATGCTCTGGGCCTCTGCGTCCGCGCGCTGGAGGCCGAGACCGAGGCCGCCGGCGAGGCCCTGTCGCTCACCCTGACCTATGCCTCCGGCCTTCCGTCCGGCGCGCTCGACGTGCGCACGCGCCGCCTGCGCCAGGGCGGCTCGATCGGCGTCTGGGAGGTGGAGCTCAGCCCCGGCGGCGTCGAGGAGGTGGGCGTCCACGCGATGGTCACGCTGGCGCGCCGTCCGCCGACCCCGCCCTTCGCCTTTGCGAGCCTGCCCAAGACCGCCCCGCCGGAGGACTTGCCGAGCCCGGTCCATCCGGCCGGCGCGACGCACTTCGGCGCGCTGGCCTTCGAGCGCCGCACGCTCGAGGGCTTCCCGCCCGCGCCCGGTGGCGATTCGCGCTCGCTGGCCTGGGTGCGTCCGCGGCTCGGCGCCTGGGACAAGGCCCTGCTGGCCATGGTCACCGACAACTCGCCGCCGCGCGCCATGTACGCCCTGCCGCGGGCGATGACGACGACCCTGTCGCTCACCGCCTATCTGCACGCCACCGCCGAGGAACTCGCCGCGCTCGGCGACGACTATATCCTCATCGAGTGCGAGGGCCGGGTCGGGGGCGGCGGCGCCTCGGACGAGCGGTCCAGCTACTGGTCCCGCGACGGCCGCCTGCTCGCCACCAGCGAACAGCTCGCCTGGTACCGCCAGATGCCCCCCACCTCCCCGGAATAGGACCCCGCCGCATGATCATCTCCAGGCTCGCGGCGTTCGCCGCCGGCGTCGCCGTGGCGCTCGCGCCGCTCGTCGCCCAGGCCCAGGCGCAACCCGGCGAGGCCGCCTTCCGCGCCATGTTCAAGGAGATGATCGAGACCGACACCAGCGCCGCCACCGGCGACTGCACGGCGCTGGCCAGCAAGATCGCCGCGCGCATGCAGGCCGCCGGCTTCCCGGCGGAGAATCTCGAGGTCCTCGTCCCCGACGGCGCGCCCAAGGCCGGCAATCTCGTCGCCTGGCTGCCCGGCAAGGACCCCAAGGCCCCGGCCGTGCTGATGCTGGGCCACATCGACGTGGTCAACGCCTTCCGCGCCGACTGGACGCGCGACCCGTTCACCCTCATCGAGGAGAACGGTCAGTTCTACGGCCGCGGCGTCTCCGACATGAAGTCCCAGGACGCCATCTGGGCCGACAATCTCGTCCGCTACCACGCCGAGGGCTATCACCCGCGCCGCACCATCCGCATGGCCCTGACCTGCGGCGAGGAGGGCGGCGGCTTCGTCAACGGCGCCGACTGGCTGGCCCAGAACCATCGCGACCTGGTCGAGGCCGGCATCGGGCTCACCGAGGGCGGCGGCGGGGATCTCGACGCCGACGGCAAGCGGCTGGCCGTCACCGTCATGGCGGCCGAGAAGGTGTTCAGCGTCTTCACTCTGGAGATCACCGGCCCGGGCGGCCACTCGTCCAAGCCGCGCAACGACAACATCATCGAGGCCCTCGGCCAGGCGCTGGCCAACCTCAAGACCCTGTCCTTCCCGACGGAGCTCAACGACAACAGCCGCCGCTATTTCGAGACCCTCGCCACCCGCGCAGACCCCGAGACCGCCGCCGCCATCCGCAAGATGCTGGCCGATCCGCAGGACCCGGCCGCCAACGCCGTCCTCGACCGCTCGGTCAGCTACCACGCCATGCTGCGCACCACCTGCATCCCCACCCTGGTCGAGGGCGGCCACGCCACCAACGCCCAGCCCCAGCGCGCCAAGGCCACCATCAACTGCCGCACCCTGCCTGGCGCCTCGGTCGACGCGGTCGAGGCCGCCATCGTCAAGGCGGTCGACAATCCGCAGATCAAGGTGACGCGCGGCATGGTCGGCGCCCCGCGCGCGCCGTCCCCGCCGATCACCCCGCAACTGATGGGTCCGATCGAGAAGACCGCCGCCGCCGTCTTCCCCGGCGTCCCGGTCACGCCGATGCAGGAGACCTTCGGCACCGACGCCGGGCGGCTCACCGCCGTCGGCATCCCGGTCTACGGCTTCTCCGCCCTGTTCCGCGGCGACGACGCCGGCAACATCCACGGCCTCAACGAGCACATCGCCGTCCAGTCGGTGATGGACGGCCGCACCTTCATGTACCGCCTGATCAAGGCCTACGCCGACGCGAAGTAGGAGAGGGGCGCGGGCCCCACCCGCCGAAATCGCCCCGCCATCGGCGGATGATCGGTGAAAGATCAGGTCCTCGTCCTGTCGCCACGGGCCCCGCCGCGGTCCGCTCCTCCCGTCGGATGTCCGACGCACGACAGGAGCCAAGACATGACCCGCGCCACCTTCATCGCCCCCCTGGCCGCCCTCGCCATCGTCGCCCCGGCGCTCGCCGCCGAGCCCGGCCACGCCTGGCAGGTGGGCAATGACAGCTATCACCTCACCGTCGCCGACCAGGACCTGCGCACCGCCGCCGGCCGCGCCGTGGTCCTGGCCCGGGTCGAGACCATCGCCGCGCGCCTGTGCCGGAACGTCGGCGTCCGCCGCGAGGAGCTGGCCTGCCGCGACAAGATCGTCCACGCCGCCAGCGGCTCCCTGCGCCCCGTCATCGAACAGGCCCTGGCCGAACGCGCCGCCCGCCCGGCCGTGGAACTCGCCGCGGCCCACTGAGGTGGCGGTCTACGACTTCCGACCCCGCCATGATAACCTGTTCGGCGAAAGCCTGGTCGGAGTATCCGGAATGGCGATGGTCGACGCGGCGGTGCGTCTGGCGCACGAGGGGCCGTTCGATATCGGCGGCCTGTCCGTGCGGCCCGAGACGCGCGAGCTGGTCGCCGCCGACGGCCGGCGCGAGGTGCTGGAGCCCCGGGTCATGCAGGTCCTGGTCTGTCTCTGGCGCGCCGACGGCGCCGTGCTCTCGCGCGACGACCTACTGCGGACCTGCTGGGATGGCCGCGTGGTCGGCGAGGACGCGATCAACCGCGTCATGTCGCGCCTGCGCAAGGTGGCCCTCGACCACCCCGAGGCCGGCTTCCGCGTCGAGACCATCACCAAGGTCGGCTACCGCCTGGTCCTCGACGCCGCCCCGGATCGTTCGGAGC
>CAMFHW010000209.1 GCA_945952175.1 uncultured Phenylobacterium sp.
GCGATGGTCTGGGCCTGGGCGAAGCCGATCGGCCTCAGCAGGCCCAGGATCACGGTCTGCACCAGCACGCCCGTGGCGCCGACGATGGCGAACATCAGGAAACGCGGAGAGATCATGTCCCGCGTGAGCTTGGCGGTGAGCAGGCCCAGATACTGGACCACCACCCCGTTATCGAGCTTGCTGTCCCCGGCCTCGCGGGCGCGGAAGGTGTAGGGCAGCTCGAGCGTGCGGATCGGTTCGTGCTGGCAGGCGACGATGTCGAAAAGCACCTTGAAACCCGCGGTGGCCAGTTGCGGCGCGACCTCGTCGATCCGCTCGCGCCGGATCATGAAGAAGCCGCTCATCGGGTCGGTGAGCTCGACCCGCAACACTTGGCGGCCCAGCCAGTTGGCGAAGCGGCTGCCGGCCTCGCGGGTCGCGCCGAGCGCCGAGGCGTCGGCCTCGTCGGCGCCGCCCACATAGCGGCTGCCCACCACCAGATCGACCTCGCCGGCGCGCAGGGCCGCCAGCATCTTGGGCAACAGGGTCTCGTCGTGCTGCAGGTCGCCGTCCATCACCGCGACGAAGGGGGCGGCGCTGGCGAGCGCGCCTTCGATCACCGCGCCGGCCAGGCCCCGGCGGCCCATGCGGTGCAGGCACTGGACGCGCGGGTCGACCGCGGCGATCGCCTTGACCTCGGCCGCGGTGCCGTCGGGCGAGTTGTCGTCGACGAAGATCACCTGCCAGACGACGCCGTCCAGAACATGATCCAGTTTGGCCACAAGCTTGGCGACATTGGCGCGTTCATTGAACGTCGGGACGACGACCGTGAGTTCAAGCCGCGCCGCATCATCGCGCGCGGTCGCGCGACCGGCTTCATGGACGACGGAATCAGGCAAGTTGAAGTCCCCCTTCCGGACAAGGTCTACAATTCCAGCAACGCTTGCGCCACAGCCGCCGGGAGCCTCGCGCGGGCCCGGACGTTTCCTGAACTCGCGCCGAGGCCAGATCGTGGCGCCGGCGGATGGACGGCGGCGGCGCGAGGCCCCATCTAGGCGCGGTTCGACCGATCAGGAGTTTCCGATGAAGTTCGCCGCAATCGCCCTGGCCGCCGCCGTCGGAGCGCTTGCTCCGGCCGCCGCCCTGGGCGCCGAGGGCAAGCCTACGCCCGGCTACTGGGAGGTGACCAACACCACCACGGTGCTGATCTCGTCGAAGAAGACCGAGCGTCGCTGCCTGGTGGCCTCGGAGATCAACAAGTTCCTGACCGGGCCCAGCAATCGCCACTATGCCTGCACCTATCCCAGCCGTTCGGTCGGCGGCGGCAAGATCGCGCTGAAGGGCAGTTGCACCACCAAGAAGGGGCAGGTCGCCGACGTCTCGGCCCAGGGCTCCTATTCGCCCACCACCTTCAAGCTGAACGCCACCCTGTCGACCAAGATCGGCGGCATCCCGCTGTCGGGCGTCAACACCACGGCGGCCAGGCGACTGGGGGACAGCTGTCCGGCGGAGGCGCTGGGTTCGGACGAGGCCAGGTCCGCGCTGGGCGGAGGCGACACGCCGCAGCAATAGGGATTGGAAGGAAGCTTGGAGGCCTGACCCGGAATCGAACCGGGGTGCACGGATTTGCAGTCCGCTGCGTAACCACTCCGCCATCAGGCCGTCGCCAGATCCGATTTGAGAAGACCGGAACCGGGGAGGCGGATGGCTAACAGAACCGCCCGCCTCGGGCAATGTCTCTCGCAGGGGCGCATTGCGTTCCCGTTAAGGCCCGACCTATAAGCGGCGGAAATCTCCCCCGGGTCCGAGGAATCATGGCCGATCTCGCCGCCGCCCGTCTGAACATGGTCGAAAGCCAGGTGCGCACCGCCGACGTCACCGACGTGCGGATCCACGACGCGATGCGCGCGATCCCCCGCGAGGACTTCGTGCCGGCCGGCAAGGCCTATCTGGCCTATGCCGACGAGGCGGTGGAGTACGCCCAGGGCCGCGCGCTGCTGAAGCCGCGCGACGTCGCCAAGCTGCTGCAGGCGGCTCGCCCGATGCCCGAGGACAAGGTGCTGGCCATCGCCGCGCCCTATGCCGCGGCCATCATCGAAACCGTCGGCGCCTCCGTGACCCGCTATGACGAGGGCGACCTCAAGACCCCGCCGGGCTCGGGCTACGACCTGATCGTGGTGGAGGGCGCAGTGTCGCAGCCGCCTGCCGCCTGGACCGCCGCCCTGGCCGTCGGCGGCCGCCTGGCGGTGGTCGAGCGCGAGGGGCCAGTGGGCAAGGCCTGCCTCTATGTGAAGGCCGAGGACGGCGTCGGCCGCCGCTCGATCTTCGATGCGACACCCCCAGTCCTGGCAGGTTTCGAGGCCCAGCACGGCTTCGCCTTCTGAGCCCGGTGAAACAACTGGGAAACTTCGGCGTGAAAAAAGCTTAAGGTCGCGCCCACTAGTCCGAAGCCAATTCGGCGGTCATATAGGGCCGACCTCTCGCCGCTGTCGGGGATTTGGAATGTTGAATTGTCGTCGTGGCGCCTTCCTGGCCACGGTTTCCGGCATGGGCCTGATGTTGGCCGCCGCTGCGGCGCCCGCCCTGGCCGAGACCCTGGCCGACGCCATCGCGCTGGCCTACGACTCGAACCCGACCCTGCAGGCCCAACGCGCCACCCAGCGGGCGCTGGACGAGAACTGGGTGCAGGCGCGCGCCGGCTACCGGCCGTCCGTCAGCGCCCAGGCCCAGGCCAATTACCAGGAATCGCGCACGCCGGCGAAGGCGCGCGGGCTGATCGACACCAATGGCGACGGCATTCCCGACACCTTGGCCTCGGGCCGCTCCGTCGTCGAATCCGGTGTCCTGGCGCTCTCCATTTCCCAGCCGGTCTATACCGGCGGCCGCGTCGCCGCGGCGGTCTCGGCGGCCGAGGCGGACATCCTGACCGGCCGCGAGAACCTGCGCCGGGTCGAGTCCCAGGTGCTGGGCCAGGTGGTGCAGGCCTATGTCGACGTGCGCCGCGACCAGGAAGCGCTGCGCATCCGGAACGAGGACCTGGTGGTCCTGCAGAAGCAGCTCGACGAATCCCGGGCCCGCTTCGACGTCGGCGAAATCACCCGCACCGACGTCGCCCAGTCCGAGGCGCGGCTCGCGGCCTCCCAGGCGGCGGTCCAGTCGGCCCAGGCCCAGCTCGCCGTCAGCCGCTCCAACTACGCCGCGGTCGTGGGACAAAACCCCGGCGACCTCGCGCCGGAACCGTCGCTGGTGGGCCTGCTGCCGGCCGACGTCGACAAGGCCTATGACATCGCCGAGCGCGACAATGGCCAGATCCGCGCGGCCCAATATACCGAGCAGGCCAGCAAGGCCCGCGTCGCGGCCGCCCGCGCCGAGCGCATGCCGTCGCTCTCGGTGCGTGGCACGCTGGGCTATTCGGGCGACATCGCCCCGCTGAACACCGACCAGTATTCGCGCAACGTCACCGGCGTGGCGGTGGTGACGGTGCCGCTGTTCACCGGCGGCCTGACCAGTTCGCGCGTGCGCGCGGCGATCGAGCGCAACAACGCCGACCGGATCAATATCGAGACCGCCCGTCGCACGGTGCGCCAGAACCTGACCCAGGCCTGGAGCACCCTGCTGGCGGCGCGCAGCAACATAACCTCGACGGACGAGCAGGTGCGCGCCGCGCGCATCGCCGCCGAAGGGGTGCACCAGGAACAGCAGGTCGGCCTGCGCACGACCATCGACGTGCTGAACGCCGAGCAGGAATTGCGCGCCGCCGAGCTTTCCCAGGTCGCCGCCCGCCACGACGAGTACGTGGCCGCCGCGACCGTCCTGATCCAGGTGGGGCGGCTGCAGGCCGACTACCTGACGCCCAGCGTGCCGCGCTACGACGCCCGGGCCAACTTCAACAGCCTGCGGATCACCTGGGGCTGGGTCCCCTGGGAAGAGCCGATGGCCCTCGTCGATTCGGTCACCGTGCCGAAGACGAAGGAAAAGCCGCTGGATCCGCCGCCTGCGGCGCCGGCCGCGCCCAAGAAATAGCCCGTTCCGGAGAAGCGCCTCCGCGCGGATTCGCCTCAGGCACGAATCCGCCCTTGCGCAGCTTTGCGGAAATTGCAGGATCACACCCGCGCGCCGGGCGGCGCGCAGGGATTCTCTCTCGCACCAGCGCGGTTCAACATGTCCGACCAAGCCTCCCAAGAACCGACCATGGAGGAGATTCTGGCCTCCATCCGCCGGATCATCTCCGAGGATGACGCGCCGGCGGGGGAGGCTGCCGCTGAAGAAGAACCGGTGGCCGCCGCCGAGCCGGTGCACGCGCCGGAAATCCCCGCCGTCGAGGAGGAAGAGGACGACGGCGTCCTGGAACTGACCGACAAGGTCGAGACCGTGGGCGATCTCGACGTCTATGCCCCGGCCGCCGCCGAGGAAGAGCCGGAACCGGTCCACGCGCCTGAGCCGGTGGCCTTCGCCGCGGAGCCGGAGCCGCCGCCGGTCCCGCCGGGCGCCGGCCTGGTCGGCGATCCCGCCGCCAACGCCGCCGCGGCCCATTTCGGCTCGCTGTCCTCGCACCTGCTGATGCCACGCGACGGCCGCACCCTCGAGGACGTGGTCCGCGAACTTCTGCGTCCCCTGCTGAAGCAGTGGCTGGACGACAACCTGCCGCGCATCACCGAAGAACAGGTCAAGGCCGAGGTCGAGCGCATCTCGCGCGGCCGAGTAGGCTAGGGGACATAGCGCGGCCTTCGCGGCCGCGACGGACCCGCGTTTCCAACCGAGAACTTGACGCAGGCGGTCCTTCCGGTAGGGACCGCCTCATTCGCCATGCTTGAAAAATCCTTCGATCCCAAGACCGCCGAGCCCCGCCTCTACGCCGAGTGGGAGGCCTCGGGCGCGTTCGCCCCGATTTCCGACCCCGCGGCCGAGACCTTCTCGATCGTCATCCCGCCGCCGAACGTCACCGGCTCCCTGCACATCGGCCATGCGCTGAACAACACGTTGCAGGACGTGCTGGCCCGTTTCGAGCGTATGCGCGGCAAGGCCGTGCTGTGGCTGCCGGGCACCGACCACGCGGGCATCGCCACCCAGATGGTGGTCGAGCGCCAGCTCGCCGAGGCCGGCAACCAGTCGCGCCGCGACATGGGCCGCGACGACTTCGTGGCCAAGGTCTGGGAGTGGAAGGAGAAGAGCGGCGGCACGATCACCAACCAGCTCCGTCGCCTGGGCGCCTCCTGCGACTGGAGCCGCGAGCGCTTCACCCTCGACGAGGGGCTCTCCAACGCGGTGCGCAAGGTCTTCGTGCGCCTGCACAAGGAGAAGCTGATCTATCGCGACAAGCGGCTGGTGAACTGGGACCCGCACTTCCAGAGCGCGATCTCCGACATCGAGGTCGAGCAGCGCGAGGTCGACGGCCATTTCTGGCACTTCGCCTATCCGCTGGAGGACGGCTCCGGCGAGATCGTCGTGGCGACCACCCGCCCGGAGACCATGCTGGGCGACGTCGCCGTCGCGGTGAACGGCAAGGACGAGCGCTACAAGCACCTGATCGGTCGCGCCGTGCGCCTGCCGATCGTGAACCGCCCGATCCCGATCATCGCCGACGACTATGCCGACCCGGAAAAGGGCTCCGGTGCAGTGAAGATCACCCCGGCGCACGACTTCAACGACTACCAGGTCGGCAAGCGTAACAGCCTGCCGATGATCAACATCTTCACGCCCGAGGCGAAGATCAACGAGAACGCCCCGCGTGAGTATCAGGGCCTCGATCGCTTCGAGGCGCGCAAGAAGGTGGTCGAGGCGTTCGAGGCGCTGGGCCTGCTCCGCGGCATCGAGAAGACGCGCCACGCCGTCCCGCACGGCGACCGCTCCGGCGTGGTGGTCGAGCCCTATCTGACCGACCAGTGGTACGTCGACGCCAAGGTCCTGGCGCAGCCGGCGATCAAGGCGGTCGAAGACGGCAAGACCGTCTTCGAGCCGCGTCACTGGGAGAAGACCTATTTCGAGTGGATGCGGAACATCGAGCCCTGGTGCATCTCGCGCCAGCTCTGGTGGGGCCACCGCATCCCGGCCTGGTACGGACCGGACGGCAAGATCTTCGTCGCCGAGACCGAGGAGGAGGTCCGCCGGAACGCCCGCGAGCACTATGGCCGCGACGAGGCCCTGCGCCAGGACGAGGACGTGCTCGACACCTGGTTCTCCTCGGCGCTCTGGCCGTTTTCGACCCTCGGCTGGCCGGACAAGACCGACGACCTGAAGCGGTTCTACCCGACCAGCACCCTGGTCACCGGCTTCGACATCATCTTCTTCTGGGTCGCCCGCATGATGATGCAGGGCATCCACTTCATGGGAGACGTGCCCTTCCACCGCGTCTTCATCAACGCCCTGGTCCGCGACGCCGAGGGCAAGAAGATGTCGAAGTCCAAGGGCAACGTGATGGACCCCCTGGAGCTGGTCGACCAGTACGGCGCCGACCCGCTGCGCTTCACGCTCACCGCGATGTCGGGGCAGGGGCGCGACATCAAGCTGTCGACCCAGAGGATCGAGGGCTATCGCAACTTCGGCACCAAGCTGTGGAACGCGGCCAATTTCTGCCAGTTCAACGGCTGCGCCCGCGCCGAGGGCTTCGACCCGGCCAAGGTCGAGGGCGTGCTCAACCGCTGGATCGTCGGCGAGACCCAGAAGGCCGCCGCGGCCGCGACCCAGCAGCTCGCCGACTGCGGCTTCGACGCCGCCGCCAACGGCCTCTACCGGTTCATCTGGAACACCTTCTGCGACTGGTACGTCGAGCTCGCCAAGCCGGCCCTGAAGGGCGAGGACGGGGCGGCCAAGGCCGAGACCCAGGCGACCGCCGCTTGGGTCCTGGACGTGATCCTGAAGCTGCTGCACCCGATCATGCCGTTCCTGACCGAGGAGCTGTGGCGCCAAACCGCCGATCTCGGCGCGGCGCGGGACGAGCAGGTGCTGATCACCGCCGCCTGGCCGGACCTGCCGGCGAGCCTGCTCGACCCCAAGGCCGAGGCCGAGATCGGCCTGGTCGTTGACGCGATCAGCGAGGGTCGCTCGGTCCGCTCTGAGCTCAGTGTTCCGGGGTCCGCGCGGCCACCGCTTCTGGTCCTGGAGGCGAGCGAGGCGCAGCGCGCCGTCCTGTCGGCCAATTCGCCGATCGTGGCTCAGTTGCTGCGGGTCTCCGGGCTCGAATTCACGCCTGAGGCGCCGAAGGGCGCGATCTCTGTCTCTTATACACATCTCCGAGCCCACGAGACAAGAGGCAATCTCGT
>CAMFHW010000210.1 GCA_945952175.1 uncultured Phenylobacterium sp.
AGACCGATGTCTCCGCGGCCCCGATCGTGCTCGACGGCGACAGCGGCAAGGCTGACGGCGTGGTGCTGCGCCGCGGGGTCGATTTCTTCCACTCCGAGTTCACCCTGTGGCGCGCCGGCAAGTCGGTCCGCATCGCCCTGCCGCTGAAGGCCGAGTACGACACCTACGTCAACGGCCGCATGGTGTTCACGCTCAAGGAGGCCTGGAACGGTTTCACCGCCGGCTCGGTGGTCGCCTACAGGCTCGACCAGTTCGGCGCGAACCCCGAGCTCGTCTTCCAGCCCACGGATCGCCAGGCGATCCAGGAGGTCGACGGCACGGCGGGCAAGGTGGTCATCAACCTGCTGGACGAGGTGAAAGGCGCGGTCGAGGTGTTCGACCTGGCCCGCGGCAAGTGGGTCGGCGAGCGCCTGGCCCTGCCGAAGGACGCCACCTTCACCATCCGCTCGGCGGGCTCGCAGGACGACCAGCTGTTCATCTCGGCCGAGGGCTTCCTCGACCCGACCAGCCTCTGGCTCGCCGACGGCGCCACCGGCCTGACCGCCAAGGTCAAGGCCCTGCCGCCCCGCTTCGACGCCTCGAAGGACGTCGTCGAGCAGTATCAGGCGACCTCGTCCGACGGGACGAAGATCCCCTATTTCGTGGTCCGCCCGAAGGCCGCCAGGCTGGACGGCTCCACCCCCACCATCATGTACGGCTATGGCGGGTTCGAGCTGTCCAAGCCGCCCATCTACCTGCCCGAGATGGGCAAGATCTGGCTGGAGCGCGGCGGCGCCTACGTGATCGCCAACATCCGCGGCGGGGGCGAGTTCGGCCCGGCCTGGCACGAGGCCGTGCTGCGCGAGCATCGCCAGCTCGCCTTCGACGACTTCGCGGCCGTCGCCAAGGACATGACCGCGCGCGGCCTGACCTCGCCGCGCCGGCTCGGCATCTATGGCCGTTCGAACGGCGGGGTGCTGACCACGGTCTCGATGACCCAGCACCCGGAACTCTGGAACGCAGTGGTGGTCGAGAGCCCGCTGGTCGACATGCTGCGCTATCATAAGCTGTCGGCCGGAGCCTCGTGGATCGGCGAGTACGGCGACCCCGACGTGCCCGCCGACGCCGCCTTCATCGCCAAGTATTCCGGCTACCAGAACCTCAAGCCCGGCGTCGCCTATCCCGAGGCCTACATCACGACCAACACCCACGACGACCGGGTCCATCCCGGCCATGCGCGGAAGTATGCGGCCAAGCTCGAGGCCATGGGCGTGCCCTATCTCTATTACGAGCAGACCTATGGCGGCCACGCCAACGACGCCGACCCCGAGCTGAACGCCCGCCGCTGGGCCCGGCACTATGTGTACCTGGCCGAAAAGCTGATGGACTGACACCCTTCCTCCCCCGCTGGCGGGGGAGGGGGACCGCGCCGAAGGCGTGGTGGAAGGGGCGAGACCGGGCGCGGCGCTTGAGGCCGCCCCCTCCACCGGCTTCGCCGGTCCCCCTCCCCCGTCCCCTTCGGGCACAAGGGAGGAAGATCGATGCTGGAGATCACGCCGCTCCGCGCCGACGACCCGCCGGTGTTGGAGGCGGCGTTCTCCGCCATCGGCTGGACCAAGCCCGCCGCCCAGTTCGAGCGCTATCTGGAGGAACAGGCCTCGGGCGAGCGCCCGGTCTTCGTCGCCCGGCTGGACGGCGAATTCGCCGGCTATGTCACCGTGGTCTGGGAAACGCCCTACGCCCCGTTCCGCGAGGCCGGCGTGCCCGAGATCCAGGATCTCAACGTCCTGCCCGCCTTTCGCCGACGCGGGATCGCCAGCGCCCTGATGGACGCCGCCGAGGCCCTGATCGCCACCCGCGGCAAGGTCGCAGGCCTCGGCGTCGGCCTCTATCCCGACTACGGCCCGGCCCAACGGATGTACGTCCTGCGGGGCTATGTGCCGGACGGACTGGGCGTCACCTATGACCGCGTCACCGCCAAGCCCGGCGACACCGTCCGCCTCGACGACGAGCTCGCGCTCCACTTCACGCGGACGCTCGAGTCCTGACGCCTTCCCTTGGGTGTCACGCCGGCAGCTCGTAGCCCACCGCGCTCTCGGCGGCGATCGTGCGGATCACCGCCGGACGGGCCATCATGCGCTCGTAGTGGCGGACCAGGTTCGGGAACTCCTCCGCCGGCGGCTTCAGCGAATTGAAGAACCGCCAGAACAGCCGGAAGAGGTGGATGTCGGCGATGGAGCAGGTCTCGCCCACCGTCCAGTCGGCCGGTCCCAGGCGGGCGTCGGCCTTGGCGCAGATCTGGCGGGGGTGGTCGAGCCCCTGGCGCCGCGCCGGATGCACCGTGGCGGCGATGAAGCTCATCCACGCCACCACACGGGCCTCGTCCTCGATCTCGCGCGGCAAGAGGCCAGCCTCGGGGAACAGGCGGGCGAGATAGAACAGGATGCCCGCCACCTCGGTCAGGGGCCGCCCGTCGATCACCAGCACGGGCACCTGGCCCAGCGGATTGAGCGCCAGGAATTCCGGCGTGCGGTTCTCGTCCTTTCGGAACGAGATCGGGCGGGCCTCGAAGTCCGCGCCCACCTCATGGAGCGCGATGTGCGGGGCCATCGAACTGGCCCCCGGCGCGAAATAGAGCGTCAGCACCTTGTCCCTCCCATCGCGGCCGGAAGGATTCCTCCAGATCCGGCGCGCGGGGAAGGGGGTGGGCTCACACACGCTCGATCTTCAGCGCCGCCTCGTCGATCGCCGCGGCGATGGCGTCGACCTGCTCTTCGCTGATCTCGCCCCGCTGCAGGCGCAGGCCCAGCGCGGTGTGGAAGTTCTGGATGGCGCGCTGCAGCTTCGGCCTCGCACCGGAGGACTGGGCCGCGGCCTCGTCCAGGCGGGCGAAGATCGCGTCCACCGAGATCTTGTTCTTCTCGAGCGCTTCCTTGCCGGCCTCAGTGATCTCGTAGGCCTTGCGCCCGCCTTCGTCGCCGACCGGGCGGACGAAGCCTTCGTCCTCCAGCAGGGAGAAGGTCGGATAGATCACGCCGGGCGAGGGCCGATAGGCGCCGCCGGTGCGGTCTTCCAGTTCGCGCATCACCTCGTAGCCATGGCGCGGCTTCTCGGCCACCAGGGCCAGGATGACGAAGCGCAGGTCGCCGTGCTCGAGCAGGCGCCCGATCCGACCGTCGCGATGACGTCCCCGGGCCGCGGCCCGGAAATGTTCGCGCATGTGCCCGCCCCAGCCGTGACGGCTGTGATGCTCATGGCGTCCCCAAAAGTGTCTATGCATATTTCGATCCTATTTAGACATATCGAACTTGTCGATAGGGGTCATATACACCCACTTTCGCGACATGCAATAGATATATCGAAAAATATCGGAAGGCGATCCGAAAGATGCCGCCTGACGGCGGAACCACGAACCACACGAACATGCCCCTCCGGAGAGCGCCGCGCGGCTCGACCGCCGTGAAGGCCGCCACGGAAAACACGGAAAGCACGGACGCCTCAGCAGCCACCCGCGCGAAGCGCGATCCAAACGATGCTCGGCCTCTCCGGACTCCGTTCGTGTTTTTCGTGTTTTTCGTGGTTCGATTCTTCCGGCGCTTCCGACGCGTCGAGGCCGCAAGTCTGGAACCACGAAAAACACGAAAAACACGAACAGTTTGCCTGAAACTCAGCGGGTCGATTGAAGGCGCGCTTCGCGCGCTTGTCCGCGCCGTCCGTGGCTAACCCTTGAGACCGCCCAACTGCTGCAGCCCCGCCGAACCCTCCCGTTCGTGTGGGTTCGTGTGGTTCGTGGTTCCGCCGAAGGCGGCCCTAGGCGTCCCTCAGCGTCTCCGCCAACAGACGCCCCTCGGCGGCGCGGCTTGAGCCGGCGCGCCAGGCCACCACGATCTCGCGGTTCGGATGCTCGGCCTTCAGGGGCCGAACCGCCACCGAGGCGCCCTCGGTCAGGCCCGCCTCGACCGCCATGGCCGGCAGCAGGGTCACGCCCAGGCCGGAGCCCACCATCTGCACCAGCGTCGGCAGCGAGGTGGCCGCGAACAACTCCTCGCCGTCATTGGCCTTGGGCGCGCGCAGGCGGCAGGCGGCCAGCGCGTGGTCGCGCAGGCAGTGGCCGTCCTCCAGCAGGATCAGGTCCTCGCCCTCCAGGGCCGCGGCCGGGGTCTCCAGCTCGGCGGCCAGGGGGTGGTCGGACGGCAGGGCCGCCATCAGCTCGTCGTCGGAGACATGGGCGTAGGACAGACCCGCCATGTCGAAGGGCAGGGCGATCAGGGCCGCGTCCAGATGGCCCGCCTTCAGTCCGGCGATCAGGCGCTGGGTCAGGTCCTCGCGCAGGAACAGGCGCAGCTTGGGGAAGCGGGCGCGCAGCAGCGGCAGGGCCTTGGGCAGCAGGAAGGGGGCGACCGTCGGGATCACCCCCAGCCGAAAGCGCCCCGTCAGCGGCTGGCCCGCGAAGCGCGCGGCCTGCACCAGTTCGTCGGCCTCGTTGAGGATCACGTGCGCCCGCGCCAGCGCCGCCTCGCCCACCGTGGTCAGGATCACCCCGGAGCGGGCGCGATCGACCACCGGGGCGCCCAGGATCTTCTCCAGTTCCTGGATGCCGGCCGACAGGGTGGGCTGGGTGACGTGGGCGGCCTCGGCGGCCTTCCCGAAGGCGCCGTGTTCGGCGAGGAGCTTGAGGTACTGCAGTTGTCGAATGGTCGGAAGCATGGCCATTAGATAGAGAAGATCGATCACAAAATCAAAAACTATCGATTGGCTCTTTCGCGGGCGCGCGCCTATCTCCTGCCCACGCCCCCTCCCCGGGGCTTGTCTATCTCTCGCAAAATCGGAGTCAGAGTTGATGTTGGGCGTTGGCGAAAAGTTGCCGGAATTCAAAGTCGTGGGCGTGAAGCCCCGCTTCATGCGTCACGAAGAGAACGGCGAGAGCGCCTTCGAGACGGTCACCCATGAGAGCTTCCCGGGCAAGTGGAAGGTCATCTTCTTCTATCCGAAGGACTTCACCTTCGTCTGCCCGACCGAGATCGCCGAGTTCGCCCGGCTGAACCCGCAGTTCGAGGAACGCGACACCGTCGTGCTAGGCGGCTCCACCGACAACGAGCATTCCAAGCTCGGCTGGCGTCGCGAACATCCGGACCTGGCCAATCTCGCCATCTGGAACTTCGCCGACAACTCCGGGAAGCTCGCCCGCGCGCTCGGCGTCCTGAACGAGGACGAGGGCGTCGCCCAGCGCGCCACCTTCGTGGTCGATCCGGACAACGTCGTCCAGCATGTCTACGTCACCAACCTGAACGTCGGCCGCGCCCCGGCCGACACGCTCCGGGTGCTCGACGCCCTGCAGACGGACGAGCTCTGCCCGTGCAACCGCGCGGTCGGCGGCGACGTCCTGAAGGCGGCCTAGAGGGTTTCCGCACACCCCCTCTTAGGCCGTTTCCGTCCGGGAGGCCCGCTCTCCCCCAGCCCGCGGGCTTCCCGGACCTTTCCTCATTCCATCCGGAGTTTCCGATGTCGCTCGACGCCCTGCGCGCGGCCCTGCCCGCCTATGCCAAGGACCTCAGCCTGAACCTCTCGAGCCTCGCGGCCGAGACCGTGCTCACCGACCAGCAGAAGTGGGGCGCCTTCGTCGCCTCGGCCCATGCGGTGGGCGAACCCGCCGTGATCCGGGCCGTCGAGGCCGCGGCGGCCGAGGCGGGCCTCGCTGAAGCCGCCCGCGACGCCGCCCGCGCCTCGGCGGCGATCATGGGCATGAACAACGTCTATTACCGCTCGCTGCACCTGCTCTCGAACGGCGAATACAAGACCCTGCCCGCGCGCCTGCGCATGAACGTCCTGGCCAATCCCGGCGTTGAGAAAGCCGATTTCGAGCTGTGGTCGACGGCGGTCAGCGCCATCAACGGCTGCGGCATGTGCCTTGACGCCCACGAGGCGGAACTGAAGAAGCACGGCGTTCCCGCCGCGAGCATTCAGACTGCCCTACGCATCGCCGCCGTCGTCAACGCCGTCAGCCGCGTCGTGGCGGCGGAGACGGCCCTGGCGGCCTAGCCGCCTCGCAGGCGAACCCGGACCTTCTGGGCCAGGACCGCCAGGGCGCCCTTCCAGCTGCAGGCGACATAGAAGCTGTCGAAGCGGTCCCGACGGTCCGCCCAGCGGTCCTTGTAGGTCGCCTGCATCATCCGGAAATCGAAATCCAGGCTACGTCCGGCCGCCCAGGCCACGGCGTCTTCGAGCAGGAGATTGCCGGGCCGCCCGTCGCCGAAGTCCGGGTCGAAGGCGGTGACGTGGAACTCCAGCCGATCGCGCGAGGCCAGGCAGAAGCACCCGGCGACGATCGTCCCGTCGACCGTCAGGGCGAAGGCGTGGGCCTCGGCGCCGCCCTCGCGCGCCAACAGCCGGACGAACAGCTCGCGCGCCGCCGGGTCGAGCAGCCAACTCTCGGCTATGGCCCGGTCGGCCAGCCAGCGCCGCTTGGTGGCGAACAGCCAGTCGACGAACCGCTCCCCGTCCTCCGCACCTTCCATCTTGAGCGACCGCACCTCGCCGCGCTCGGCCAGCAGCTTGCGATCGTGGCGCAGGGTGTAGCGGAAGGTCTTGGACTTGGCCGCGAGCCAGGCCGTCCAGCCGGCCTTCAGCTCGACCACCGGGCAGTCCTGCGACCAGGCGTGGGTCAACCGCCCGCCCCGGCGAACCGCCGCCGCCGCGGCTCCGTCCCCCGGAACGTTGCAGACCACCAGCAGGTCGGCGAGGCGCATCGCCTCGGCCAGGGCGCGCGCCGCGATCCGCTCCGCATCCGGCCCAGCGGCGATCAGCGGGCCGGCATATTCCTCGTCGGCGCCGGCGCCCAGATGGCGGGCGGTGGATTTGCGTGGCTCCCGGCGGATGAACAGGGGCCACAGGCCGACCAGTTCGTCTTCGCGCCGGACGGCGATCACCGCCAGCCGGTCACCGTCATGGCCGCCCAGGGTCGCCCAGGCGGTCGCCACGAAGTCGGGGCCTTGGGCGGCGGAATAGGATTCGGCGCGCCCGGCGAGCGCGAGCCAGTCGTTCTGGATCGCGCGCAGCTCGGTGAGGTCGCCCAGCACCTGCGCGCTCAAGGCTCCATCCATGCGAAACCGACCCCCGGCTGCAACCGGGGGTCAGCTTGTCACGGACGACCCGTGGAGCGCTAGTTCAGCACCACCAGCACGACGCGGCGGTTCTGGGCGCGGCCTTCGCGGGTGTCGTTCGGCGCGACCGGCTCTTCCTTGCCGTAGGAG
>CAMFHW010000211.1 GCA_945952175.1 uncultured Phenylobacterium sp.
CCTCCGTCTCGGCGCGCTGCGCCGATCCACCTCCCCCAACGGGGGAGGGCTTGGAGATCGCCTAGCCGAGCAGGGCCCGGCGGAAGGCGTCGTCGGCTTTCAGGGCGGCCTTGGGGCCGAGGATGCTGACGGCGGCCTTGCGGGGGGCCAGAAGGCCCTCGCCGATGCGGGCGAGGTCGGCGGCGGTGACGGCGTCGATGTCGCGGGCGATCTCGGCGGTGGTCAGGATGCGGCCGAACAGCAGCACCTGGCCGGCGGCCTGTTCGGCGCGGGCCAGCGGGCTCTCGCGGGCCATGAACAGGCCGGACTTGAGCTGGGCTTTGGCGCGGGCGAGCTCGGCGTCCTCGACGCGGGCGGCGAGCGCCATCACCTCACCGGCGGCGACGCGGGCGAGCTCGGCGGCGTCCTTGGCCGCGCAGCCGGCGAAGATGCCCAGCACGCCCTGGTCGTCATAGGTCTCGGAATAGGCGTCGACCGCGTAGGCCAGGCCGCGCTTCTCGCGGGCTTCCTGGAACAGGCGCGAGGCCATCCCGCCGCCGAGGATCTCGGTGAACAGCCGCAGCGCGAAATAGTCGTCGTCGCGCACGCCGACGGTCGGCAGCAGGAAGACCAGATTGGCCTGTTCCAGCGGCTTGGCCGCCGTGCGCGAGCCGCCGACGAACCAGGCTTCTGCAAAGGGGGCGGCGCCTGTCCCGCGCACTTGACCGAAGTCGCGCTCAGCCAAGGCCAGCAGTTCGGCTTCGTCAACGGCGCCCGCAACCGACACGACCAACGCGTCGGGGGCGTAGAGGGCCGCGCGCCAATCGGCAATGTCCTGAGGCGTGGCCGGCGCGAGCGAAGCGTCGGCGCCCAGGATCGGGCGGCCGAGGGGCTGGCCCTCGTAGGCGGCTTCCTGGGCCATCTCGAAGACAAGGTCGTCGGGGGTGTCGGCGGCCTCGGCGATCTCCTGGCCGACCACCTGCTTCTCGCGGGCGAGGTCGGTGGGGTCGAGGGTGGGCCGCTGGATCAGGTCGGCCAGCACGGCCGAGCCGAGGTCGAGCCCGCCGGCCAGGGCGCGGACCTGGAAGCTGGTGCGCTCATAGCCGGTGGCGGCGTTGATCTGGCCGCCCTCAGCCTCGATCACCTCGACGATGTCGCGGGCGGAACGGTCGCCGGCGCCCTTGAACACCATGTGCTCCAGCAGGTGCGACCAGCCGGAGCGGGCCTCGTCCTCGCTCCGGGCGCCGCGGCCCGCGACGACCGACAGGGCCACGGTCTCCAGCCCCGGCATCGGGTCGCAGACGACGCGGACGCCGTTGCTGAGGGTGTGGAGGCTCGCCAAACCGGTCCTCAGCCTTCCGCGAAGGCGCGGACATAGGCCTTGATGGTGTCCGCCTCCGCCGGCAGGTGGTCGAAGCGCTCGGCCTTGGCGGCCAGGGCGCGCGCCTTGCGCGGGGTGACCGGGGTCTCGCCGGCGGCCGCGGCGACCGCTTCCGGGAACTTGGCGGCGTGGGCGGTCGACAGGATCACCACCGGATCCTCGAGATCGCGCGAACGGTGGAAGGCGTTCACCGCCACCGCGGTGTGCGGGTCGATCAGCTGGCCGGTTTCGTTGAGGGTGGCCAGGATGGTGCGGCTGGTGTCGCCCTCGCCCACCGAGAGGCCGGTGAAGGTCTCGCGCATGGCGGCGAGCGCCTGGGGCGGGATCTCGATGAAGCCGGTCTCGGCGAAGGCCTTGAAGGCGCGGGCGGTCTCCAGGCCGTCTCGGCGGACGCACTCGAAATAGAGCCGCTCGAAGTTGGAGGCCGACTGGATGTCCATGGCCGGCGACTGGGTGGCGGCGACCGCGCCGCGCGTATAGCGGCCGTCCTGGAAGGCGCGGGCCAGGATGTCGTTGGAGTTGGTCGCGACCACGATCTTCGAGATCGGCAGGCCCAGCTTCTTGGCCACATAGCCGGCGAAGCCGTCGCCGAAATTGCCCGACGGGACGCAGAAAGCCACCGCCCGGCCCGGCGCGCCGAGCGCCACGGCGGAGGTGAAATAGTAGACCGCCTGGGCGACGATGCGGGCGAAGTTGATCGAGTTGACAGCCGAGAGGCCCACCGACTGCTTCAGCGAGGCGTCGGCGAGCGCGTCCTTCAGGATCGCCTGGCAGTCGTCGAAGGTGCCGGCGACGGCGACGCAGCGGACATTGTCCTCGGCCGCCGTGGTCATGAAGCGGCGCTGGACCTCGGAGATGCGGCCGTCCGGGAACATGGCGACGATGCGGGTGTTGGCGCGGCCACGGAAGGCCTCGACCGCCGCGCCGCCGGTGTCGCCCGAGGTGGCGCACAGGATGGTCTGGGTGCGGCCCGACTGGCCCAGAACGTGGTCCGACAGGCGGGCCAGCAGCTGCATGGCCACGTCCTTGAAGGCGAGGCTGGGGCCGTGGAACAGCTCGGCGATGAAGCCGTTGGGCGCGATCTGGGTCAGGGGGACCACCGCCGGGTGGGTGAAGCCGGCATAGGCTTCCGCGCACATCTCGGCCAGGGTCTCGCGCGGGATCTCGTCGCCGACGAAGGCGGCCAGGACCTCGGTCGCCACCGCCGCATAGGGCTGGCCGGCGAAGGCCGCGATCTGTTCGCGGGTAAGGGTCGGCCATTCCTCGGGCACATAGAGCCCGCCATCGGGGGCCAGGCCCGCCAGGACCGCATCGACAAAACCGACCGCGGGCGAGGCGCCGCGCGTGGAGACGTACCGCATCAGGCCTTCCACCATTTCCAGAGGCTGGCGGCATAGACGCAGGCCAGGGCGGCGGCAAGGCCGAACCAGGTGAGCGCGTATTCCAGGTGGCGGTTGGGGATCTCGCTGGGGAGCGGCGCGGGGTCGAGCGCCTTCCACTGCGGGTTGGACGAGGTCTCGGCCATCAGCACCAGGGGCGCCGGGGCCGACGCGCCCAGGGCCTTGGCCATGGCGGGCACGTCGCGCGAGTACCAGCGGTTGGCGGCGACGTCGTTCTTGGGGGTGACGAAGCTCGGGCGGTCGGGCGCGCGCAGGACGCCGACCAGGTGCAGCGGCGTGGCGTCGGTGGGATTGACCGGCGGACGGGCCGAGACGGTGTCGGCGACGAAGCCGCGGTCGACCAGGACGCTGGCGTAGCGCGCGGATGAGACCTTGCAGGCGGACATCAGCCGCACGCCGGCCCCGCCGTCGCGGACCGAATAGAGCTCGACGAAGGGCGCGGCGCCGAGGCCGGGGCAGTCGACGGCGACGCGGGTGAAGCCGGTGTCGGCGCCGGCGGCCATGCGCTCCAGCACCGGCTCGATCGGCCGGGCGGGGGCGGCCTGCAGGGCGGCGATGCGGGCGAGGAGGCCTTCCTTCCAGGCCAGGCGCTGGAGTTGCCACGCGCCGAGGGCCACGAGGACGGCGAGCGCGATCGCGGTGGAGACGGTGAGCCCCACGGGGAACCGCTTGGCGGGCGCGGCGACCTCAATCGTCATTGCGCGCTTCGGAGGCCCGGTTGGCGAACTGGGCGGCGAGCATGACGCCCTTCATCGGCCGCAGCAGACCCAGGCACACCATCACGGTCAGCGGCAGCCAGACCACCAGGTGGACCCAGATAGGGGGATGATAGGCGACCTCGGTGAACAGGGCGGCGAAGGCCACCAGGAAGCCGGCGATCAGGATCACGAAGACCGCGGGCCCATCGCCGCTGTCGGCCTTGGCGAGGTCGTAGCCACAGGCCTCGCAGCGCGGGGAGACTTTCAGGAAGCCCTCGAAGAGAGGGCCCTCCCCGCAATTGGGACAATGGCCGGCCAATCCCGCCAGGAGGGGGTTATGGCCGGCCATCGGGCCCCGCCTTGAGGCAAAGTGGGTACCGGTTTGCCGCCCGGAAGGCGGGGCTCTTTTGGGAAGAGCCCGCATGCGGACGCAAAACCGGTCGCCACTTTTGCTGCATGCGGGTGGTCAGCCGTGACCGCCGACGGCGCCGCCGAAGATCACGTAGATGAAGGCGAACAGGAACAGCCAGACCACGTCCACGAAGTGCCAGTACCAGGCGGCCGCTTCGAAGCCGAAGTGCTGCTTGGGGGTGAAATCGCCACGGAGGGCGCGCAGCAGGCAGACCAGCAGGAAGATGGTGCCGACGAGCACGTGGAAACCGTGGAAGCCGGTCGCCATGAAGAAGGTCGCGCCGTAGATCGAGTTCTTGAAGTCGAACGGAGCATGGGCATATTCGTAGCCCTGCACGAAGGAGAAGAGCACGCCGAGCAGCACGGTGAGCAGCAGGCCGCGGACCAGACCCTTGCGATCACCATGGAGCAGCGCATGGTGCGCCCAGGTGACGGTCGTGCCGGACAGAAGCAGGATCACGGTGTTGTAGAGCGGCAGGTGCCAGGGATCGAGAACCTCGATGCCCTTCGGCGGCCAGTGACCGCCGGTGAATTCGACGCGGGAGAGCTGGTGGGCTTCGCCGGCAAAGAGGCTGGCATCGAAGAAGGCCCAGAACCAGGCGACGAAGAACATCACTTCCGAAGCGATGAACATGATCATGCCGTAGCGCAGGCCGATGGAGACGACCGGGGTGTGGTCGCCCTGGTTGGCCTCGATGGTCACGTCGCGCCACCAGGCGGCCATGGTGAACAGCACGCCCGCCAGGCCCAGGAAGAAGATCCAGGGGTCATGCTTGGGAAGGCCGAACAGGCCCTTCATCCAGATCACCCCGCCCAGCGCCATCACCACGGCGGCCGCGGAGCCGACCAGAGGCCAGGGACTCGGGTTCACCAGGTGGTAGTCGTGCTTGACGTCGCCCGCAGACATATCGGTCCTAACCCCTCTCAAATCTCGGCGCCGGTCCCACTCTCCCGGGAGTCGGCGCAAGTCGTTCGCGTGACGCTATAGCCCTGCCGTGGCCTTCCCGCCAAGGCCCGAAGCCGCCTTCTCCTGCGACGCTTGCGCCTGTTTGGGCGCGACGGCCGGATAGAAGGTGTAGGAGAGCGTCACCTCTCCCTTGTTCCGGGTGTCCAAATCGTTCGCGTACTTCGGATCGACGAAATAGACGACGGGGAATTCGACGGTCGTGCGCGGCGCGATCGTCTGGTCCGAGAAGCAGAAGCATTCGAGCTTCTGGAAGTACGGGCCCGCCTGTTCCGGCACGACGTTGTAGACCGCGTGACCGGTGATCGGCTTGTCGGAATTGTTGGTGACCTTGAAGTAGGCCAGCCCCGTCTCGCCGATCTTGACGGTCTGTGAGGTCTGCTCGGCGGTGAAGGTCCAGGGCAGGTCGCGGATATTGGTGTCGAAGCGCACCTGCAGGGTCTGATCGATCACCTGGCCGGCGGCGGCGCTGGCCTTGCGGGTCGAACCGTTGAAGCCGGTGAGCTGGCAGAAGGCCTTGTAGAGCGGCACGGCGGCATAGGCCGCGCCCACCATGCCACCGAACACGCTGGCGCAGACGATGGCGACGAGGAGGTTGCGCCGGGCCGCCGCGGAGGCGGGCGGGCGGCTAGAAGGGCTGTTGGGCGACATTGGCTCCCAGCCGGACGATGGTGACGACGAAGACCAGCGCGACGAACAGGACCAGCCCAAGCGCCAGCGCGATATTGCGGCCGCGTCGGGCGCGGGCCTCGCCCTCGGTTTCGCGGGCAGGATCGCTCATGGGATCACCTTGGACAGGGCCGGCAGGTCGAGCAGGTGCTCGGCCAGCAGGGTGGCGAACAGCAGCGACAGATAGAGGATCGAGAAGGCGAAAAGATTGCGGGCGTCCTTGGCCGCGGCCTTCACGTCATAGAGGCCGTCGTCCTGCCGCGGATCGGCGGCGTCGCCGGCCCGACTCTTGAACACCCGCCAGGCCAGGACCAGGAAGACCAGGCCGCCCAGGCCGGCCACCGCCAGATAGGCCACGCCGCCCAGGCCGGTGAAGGCCGGAACCAGGCACAGCGGCGTGAAGAGCAGGCTGTAGATCAGGATCTGCTTGCGCGTCGAGGCGGCGCCGGCGCTGACCGGCATCATCGGCACGCCGGCCTTGGCGTAATCTTCGCTGGTGTAGAGCGACAGCGCCCAGAAGTGGGGTGGCGTCCACATGAAGATGATCGCGCACAGCAGCCAGGCGTTCAGCGGCGTCGAGCCGGTCGCGGCCGCCCAGCCGATCACCGGCGGCAGGGCGCCGGCCAGACCGCCGATCACGATGTTCTGCGGCGTCGAGCGCTTCAGCCACATGGTGTAGACCACGGCGTAGAAGAGGATGGTGAAGGCGAGCAGGCCCGCGGCCAGCCAGTTCACCGCCATGCCCAGCAGCATCACCGAGAACAGCGACAACACGACGCCCAGCGCCAGGGCGTCGGCGCCCTGGACCCGGCCGGCCGCCACCGGACGGCCGCGGGTGCGGCGCATCTGGCTGTCGATGTCGGCGTCGTACCACATGTTGAGCGCGCCGGACGCGCCCGCGCCGACGGCGATGCAGAGGATCGCGACGGCCGCCAGGATCGGGTGGATCGGGTGGATCGGGCGGTCGGCGCAGACCAGACCGGTGATGGCCGTGAACACCACGAGCGACATCACGCGCGGCTTGAGAAGCTGCACGAAGTCCTGCCAGCGGGCAGGCGTCGCGGATCGGCTTACGGCGGCGGGCATCGCCATCGAAGATACTCTCAAATGAGCCGAAGGGCGCGCGCCGGGTTGTCCCAGCCCGCGCCCCCCGGAAGTCCTTGGGTTGGCCCCGTCCTAGTGGACGTCGGGCTTCACCACCGGCAGTTCGTTGAACTGGTGGAAGGGCGGCGGAGAGGACAGGGTCCACTCCAGGGTGGTCGCGCCTTCGCCCCAGGGATTGGCCTCGGCCGCGCGGCGGCGGACGGCGGCTTCCACCAGGACCAGCAGGAAGACCAGGACGCCGACGGCGGTGATCGCGTAGCCGATCGACGAGATCTTGTTCCAGTAGGCGAAGGCCTCCGGATAGTCGACATAGCGCCGGACCATGCCCTGCAGACCCAGGAAGTGCTGCGGGAAGAAGATCACGTTCACGCCGACGAACATGATCCAGAAATGGGTCGCGCCGAGGAACTCGTTGTACTTCACGCCCCACATCTTCTCGAACCAGTAGTAGAAGCCCGCGAAGATGGCGAACACCGCGCCCAGCGACAGCACGTAGTGGAAGTGAGCCACCACGTAGTAGGTGTCGTGGAGGCTGTAGTCGATGCCGGCGTTGGCGAGGACCACGCCGGTCACGCCGCCGACGGTGAACAGGAAGATGAAGCCGATCGCCCACAGCA
>CAMFHW010000212.1 GCA_945952175.1 uncultured Phenylobacterium sp.
CCGACGCCGCATAGACTGCGGTCGCCAGGCCGGCCGGGCCGGCACCGACCACGGCCACGTCGTGCACCTTGTCCGGATCGAGCCGGCTCACGAGGCCGATGCAGCGAGCGAGCTGGCCCTCGCTCGGATTGCGCAGGATGTCGCCGCTCGGACAGAGGACGATCGGCAGCTCCTCCTCGGCGACGTGGAACCGCTCCAGCAGCACACGGGCCTGCTCGTCGTGGTCGGGATCGAGCATGTGATGCGGATGGCCGTTGCGGCGCAGGAAGCCCTCCAGGCGCAGCACGTCGCCGTGGCCCTCGCGGCCGACCACGATCGGGCCCGCCCCCGCGTCCAACAGCATCATCCGCCGCAGGATCAGCGCCCGCATGATCCGCTCGCCGAGCTCGGCCTCGGCGATCAGCAGGGCCCGTAGCTTGTCGCCGGGGATCACCAGGGCCTGGACGGCCGACAGGGCCTGCGCGTCCACCAGCGCCGGCCGGCCGGAGAGCTGGGCAAGCTCGCCCAGGAAGTTCCCCGCCCCCTCCTCGACGATCAGTTCGTCCTTGCCGAGCGGATCCTTGCGGGTGATCCGCACCTCGCCCGACAGGATCACGAACATGCCCGGCGAGGCCTGGCCGGAGCGGTAAAGCCAGTCCTCCGGCCCATAGCCGCGCACGGTCCCGAACCGCCTCAGCCGGTCGATCTCCTCGGGCTCGAGCCGCGGGAACACCTGGTCGCGGCGGGTCTCGATGATGCTGCTGGAAGCCATGGATCAAGCCTAACCGATCCCGCGCCTGGACGAACATAGGTCTTTGTGGCGCCATCCCGAGATGGCTCCACCTGCCTTCGCCGACCCCAGGGTCTCCGCCGCCTATGACGGCTTCGCGCCCGCGCAGCGGGCAGCCCTGCTGGCCTTGCGCCAGCTGTTGCTGGCCGCCGCCGACAATCCGGCGGTCGGCGCGCTGGAGGAGAGCCTGAAGTGGGGCGAGCCCGCCTACCGGCCAGTGCGTCCGCGCACCGGCACGACGGTGCGCCTCGGCGTCTCGCCGAAATCGCCCGGCGCCTGCGCGATCTTCGTCAATTGCAAGACCACGCTGCTGGCCGCCTATCGCGACCTCTATCCGGAGACCTTCGGCTTCGAGGGCGAGCGGGCGCTGATTCTTGATCCGGCCCGGCCCTTACCTGCGCAGGCCATCGCCCACTGCGTGGATCTGGCCTTCACCTATCACGCGCGGCGATAGGCTATTTCGCCCACTGCGCCAGCCAGTCGGCCAGGCCCTGCGGGCTCATGTGACGCGCGTCGGACAGGGCCGAGACCTTGCCCTCGTCCAGCAGCTTGTCGGTCATCGGATCGATCACCAGCAGGGCCGGCACACCTTCCAGCCGCTGGGTGATGCCGTAGTGCGCCGGCACCTGCAGGTTCTTGTTGAAGCGGCCCACGTCGACCGAGACGAAGACGAAATGCTTGTCGACGAAGCTCTTCACCTCTGGCAGCTCGGTCGTTCCGGCCAGGATGCGGCAATCGGGGCACCAGTTGCCGCCCAGGTCGACGATCAGCCGCTTGTTCTCCCGCTTGGCCTTGGCCTTGGCGGCGGCCACGACTTTGTCGGCGTCGGCCTTCTCGTCATAGGGATAGGGCAGCGGGGTCTTCAGCTGGGCGAACGAGGCGATGCTCACCTTCGGCGCGGCCGGCGCGGCGTGGGCGGCCGGGGCCACGAGGGCGGCGGCGAGCGCGAGGGCGGCGAGGCGCTGGATCATGGGGGCGGTTCCGAAAAGTCACCTGTTACGTTGGGGCGATAGGTAGTGCCGCCCAGGCGTCCCGGCAAACCCAGGAATTCCGCGAACCGACGCAAGTTTCCTTATCGCCATGCGCCCTGCCACGCTTTGCGGTCTCGCGCGTTCTCAGCGGTCATGAAAGCCATGTCTCTCGCGCTCGGCCTCGCCTTCGCCGCCTCGCCCGTCCTCGGCGCCCCGGCCTCGCCCCTGGCGCCCGCCTTCGGAAACACCGTCGTCTCGACCTATCCGGATGGCCGCACCGCCCTGCTCTGGCTCAGGCCCGACGGCTCATACGCCGCCAAGGGCCGACGCCGCACACCGTCCAGCGGAACCTGGAGCGTCAAGGCCGACAAGGTCTGCCTCAAGCAGCTCAAGCCGATGCGCGCGCCGTTCAGCTACTGCACGCCCCTGCCCGACGGCGAGACCTGGAAGGCCAAGGCGGTGACCGGCGAGCCCATCACGGTTCGGATCGTGGGCGGGATCCGGTCGAACTGAGTCGCATCGGCCGGAAGCGGGCCTCGAACAGGGCGTAGACCCCGAACGCCATCAGCCCCAACGCGACACAGGCCATGACCGGCCGGCCGAACGGCAGGCTCTCCAGCGCGTCCAGCGCCCCGCCCAGGCCCGTCGCCTCGTTGGCCCGTGCGTGCAGGCCGGCCTGCAGGACGAAGGCCCCGGCCGGCAGGAACGCCGCGCCTCGCGCCAGATAGCCCAGACGACCGATCCAGCCCGCCTGCCGCCGCGTTTCGCCGTCGCAGTCCAGCCGCTGCGCGAACCGGGGCGACATCGCCTGGACCATGTTGCCGACGCCGGCCGCCAGGACGAACAGGCCCGCGGCCATCACCGCCAGCCCGCCCCCCGGCCAGGCCAGGACGGAGGCCACCATCTCGCGGGTGCGCGCCTGCTCGTCGACCTCGCGCAGTTCGTCGAAGGTCTCCAGCAGCCCGAACAACGAGAGCGCCAGGCCGCCATAGACCAGGCCGCTGACCATCTGGCCGCCGCGGCTCAGCCACGCCTTCAGCGACCGGCCCTGCCGGTCGGCGTCGAACACCGCCTGCAGCACCCGCCATCCCATAAAGGCGAACAGGCCGACCATGGCCAGGCCGATCATGGCGACCCCGAACGGCCACTGGGCCCAGGCCTCCAGGGCGCCGATCGAGCCGCGCGCATGCGGCGTCAAGCGCAAGGCCGCCAGCCAGGCGCAGAGACCGATGCTCAGATAGACGGCGCCGCGCGCGACATAGCCGGCGCGGCAGGCCATTTCGACGAGGGTGGTCCACGGCGCGGCGCGCAGGCGCAGGACCGCCCGACGCCAGGCGGTAGGGCGAACCGTCGATGGCGCAACCTGCAGCGCGTCATGCATCCGGGCGTCCCCGACCTTGACCGCAGCAATGAACCGTCCGCGCGCGGAGAGGTTCCGGTCAGCCGCGGATGCTGGCCACCCAGGCCTCGGCGCTCTCGGCGGCCGGGCCGGAGGCGTCGACCTTGCGCCAGCCGACCTCGCCCACGTCGAGATCGAGCTGCATCCGCAGGGTCGCCACCGTCGCGTCGGAGGCGTCGCCCTCGCGCCCCTCGATCCGCGGCGCCAGGATCTCCGGATCGGCCTGCAGCCAGACGCCGTGGAACGGCGCGCCGGCGTCGCGCGCCAGCTGCTCGACCCGCCCCCGCAGCTCAGGCTGGATGAAGGTGGCGTCCAGCACCACCGCGCGCCCGGCGTCCAACAGTTCGCGCGCCTCGCCGATCGCCGTGTCGTAGACCTGGGCGTAGAAGCCGGGCGAATAGACCGTGGCCGGCAACTGCGCCTCCACCGGCACGCCCATCAGCCGCTTGCGGATCTCGTCGGTGCGCAGGACCACCGCTCCCGGCGAGGCGCCCAGGCCCGGCGCGATCAGCCGCGCGAAGGTGGTCTTGCCCGTGCCCGACAGGCCGCCCACTGCCGTCAGGCTGGGCGCCGGGGGCTTCAGGTGCTCCAGGGCCGCATAGAGATAGGCGCTCGCCGCGGCGTCGTCCTTGGAGTGCGCCTGCACATGGGCCCGCACCCCGGCGCGCACCGAAAGCATCAGCGGCAAGGCCGCGAGCCCGGCGCGCAGGTCGCGGCCTTCCTTGCGCCCCGCTTCGTCCAGATAGGCCGACAGCACGCGCACCGCCGCGTCGCGGCGGCGGCGGAAATCCAGGTCCATCAACAGGAAGGCGAGGTCGTACTGCACGTCAATGTCCGACAGCACGTCGTTGAACTCGATGCAGTCGAACAGGATCGGCCGCCCATCCTCCAGCAGGATGTTCCCGAGATGCAGGTCGGCGTGGCAGTGGCGCGCGAAACCCCGCTCGCGGCGCAGGTCCAGCAGCGGCTCGCGGCGGGCGTATTCGGCGTCGGTCGCCGCGACCACCGCCTCGACCAGCTCGTCGCCCAGGCGCGGCTTCAGTTCGCGCAGCAGCTTGGCGTTGGAATCGATGGTAAACTTCAGCGCCTTGCCGCCGCCGCCCTTGGGCCGCAGGTCGGCGCGGGCGTGCAGGGAGGCGACCTCGCGCCCCAAGGCGTCGGCCAGCTTGCCGTCCACCGCCCAGGGCTGGGCCGCCAGCACCGAGGTTTCGTCGAACCGGCGCATCTCCAGCGCGTACTCGATCACGGCGCCGGCGCCGTCGAGCTCCAGCCCGCCGCCTGGCCTCCGCGTCACGGGCCGCACGGCGCGGTAGATATCGGAGGCTGCCGCGCGGTTGAACCGCAGTTCCCGCTCCAGGGCCCAGAGCCGCAGGTCCAGGGTCGAGTAGTCGAGATAGCCGAGGTCCAGGCGCCGCTTGACCTTGAAGGCCCGGTCGCCCGCCAGGAACACCCGCGCGCAGGCCGTCTCGATCGCGGTCTCGGCCTGGCCGGCGAACCAGTCGGCGACCTCGGCTTCCTCGAGGTCGGTCACGGATAGAGCCTCTCGGTCGTCCAACCGGCGCCGGCGCGCGTGAAGGTCAGCCGTTCGTGCAGGCGGAACGGCCGGTCGCGCCAGAACTCGATCGACCGGGGCGCCACGCGCCAGCCCGACCAGTGCGGCGGCCGCGGCGGCTTGCCCAGGCCGAACTTCAGCCCGTACTCGGCGATGCGCTTCTCGAAGGCCAGCCGGTCCGGCAAAGGCCGCGACTGTTCCGAGGCCCAGGCGCCGAGCTGGGCCGGCCGCGCGCGCGTCGCCCAATAGGCGTCGGCCTCGGCGTCGCTCACCGGCGAGACCGTTCCGCGCACCCGCACCTGACGGCGCAGCGACTTCCAATGGAACAGCAGGGCGGCCTGCGGATGGGCCGCGAGCTGGCGGCCCTTGGCGCTGCCCAGATTGGAATAGAAGGCGAAGCCCTCGGGCCCGGCGTCCTTCAGCAGCACCATGCGCACGTCGGGCGCGCCATCCGCATCGACCGTGGCCAGCGACATGGCGTTGGCGTCGTTCGGCTCCTTGGCCACCGCCTCCGCCAGCCATGCGGCGAACAGCGCCATGGGGTCCTCGGCGCTCAGCGGCGGCAGGTCGGCGCTGGCCACCTGCTTCAGGTACTCGTCCTCGCTCGGCGAGGCGGGAATGGCGGCTTTGTCGGTCATGGCCGCGATATAGCGCGACCGAGCGCGACTCCCAATGAGTGACCTCCGCGATCACGGATCCGACCACACCGTGTCATCCCGGAAAGCCCGCAGGGCTTGTCCGGGACCCATACGCGCGGGGTAAGCAGGATAGTTCGGCGCTTATGGGTCCCGGTCTTCGCCTAAGGCGAAACCGGGATGACACATAAGATGATGGCCCACTACGCCCTCGCGGGCTCCGCCGGCTTTGCCGCCTTCAGCTCCTCGAACGCCGCTTCCATGTGCTTGACCAGCGACTTCAGCTCGCCGCCCGGCATGGCCCGGCGGCAGGCGGTCAGGCCGAAGTCCAGCGCCCCGGCATAGCTCTGCACCGTGATGTTCAGCGCCATGCCGTGATAGGGGATGGAGACTGAGTAGTAGTGCTGCATCTTCGCTCCGGCGAGATAGAGCGTGGTCGGCGGCCCCGGCACGTTGGAGATCGCCACATTGGCCTGGGGCGGCGCCCGGTCCGCCAGGCCCGAGCGGCCGTAGAGCGAGGCGAAGCCGCTCATCAGCCAGGGCGAGCCCAGGATCGGGAAGTCGGTGGTGATTGCGCTCTTCAGGTTGCCGACCACCGACTTGCTGGTGGCCGACGAGGCGCGGATGGCGGCGAACCGCTCGGCCGGGTCCTCGACGTCGGTGGCAAGGCTGACGAGCATGGCCGAGACCTGATTGTTCAGGGTGGCGTCGCCGGCCTCGCGCAGGCTCACCGGCACGCCGGCGACCAGCGGATCCTTCGGCGCACCGCCCCGCTCGGCCAGGAACTGACGAAGCGCGCCGGCGCAGACCGCCATCACCGCGTCGTTCAGCGTCCCGCCATGCGCCTTGCCCAGCGCCTTCATCTCGGCCAGCGGCAGAGTGAGCGTGGCATAGGCCCGCTGGTTGGTGATCGAGACGTTGAACAGGGTCCGCGGCGCGGGCTTCAGCATCTTGAGCTGGCCCAGCGGATCGCCGCTGGTGACCACGCCCTGGGCGAGCGAGCCCAATCCCTTGGCCGCGCCCGGCAAGGCTTGGGCCACCTTCAGATAGGTTCGCGCCGCATTGGTCAGCCCGGCCTCCATCATCTCGGCCATGCCGAGCTGGTACTGGTGGCGCTTGGGCCGCTGGGGCGGATCGAAGCTGCGGATCTCCGGCGTCGGATCGTAGATCGCCTTGGCCAGCTCGGCGCCCGACTGGCCATCGAGGGCCGCGTGATGGCCCTTGAAGTAGTAGCCGATGCGGCCGTCCTGCAGGCCGTCGATCACATAAACCTCCCAGAGCGGGCGGCTGCGGTCGAGCAGGCTGGAATGCAGCCGCGCCGCGAGCGCCTCGAGCTGCTCGAAGGTGCCGGGCTTGGGCAGGATCACGTGGCGCACGTGGTAGTCGAAGTCGACGTCGTCGTCCTCGATCCAGACCGGATCGCCAAGGTCGAACGGCATCTGGGCGAGCTTGTGCTGGAAGATCCGCGACAGGTGCGCGCGATTCATCAGCATCGTCTTCACGTCTTCGTGGAAGTCGCCGTCATAGCCCTCCGGCAATTCGAGAAGCTGCAGGCTTCCCACGTGCATCGGCGTTTCGGCGGTCTCCAGATGCAGGAATGACGCGTCGAGACTGCTCAGGTGCTGCACGGCTTCCTCCCCCGCCGACCTTTGTTTTCTCGATAGAAACCCTTCCCCTGCGACAAGTCGACAGGAATCGTTTGCTTTACGGCCGAGCTCGATGCGCCATAGGCTCCCCCAGATTGGGGTGCCGCATCGAACGGCCTCCCAGTGCGTTGCCCTATCCGTTCCGACCGGAGAGCCGCTGCCCGTTTCCCAAGCCCGCCGCGCGCCCGCCGATCCCCTCAAGCCGCCCTCGCCCCTGCTGCCCCTGCCCCACACCCCTCGCCCCCCCT
>CAMFHW010000213.1 GCA_945952175.1 uncultured Phenylobacterium sp.
CCAGTCGGCCGGCATCTGGCTGGTCTATCCGGCCGAGCGCCGCCGCTCGGCCAAGATCGCCGCCTTCCGCCAGTGGATCACCGACCTCGTCGCCGCCGACCCGGTCATCGCCCGCTACGAGGGGCTCTGAGCCCCCGGGACCGCCCTACGACGTCGCGCAGGTGCTGAGGTTCACCGGCCCGGTCAGGTCCTTGCGCGTCCACTGGCCGTCCACCTTGGAGAATTCCGCCATGCCGGACTTCGGGTCGTAGTCGTTGCGCTTCGGGTTCCAGGCGTCCCAGCTCATCGCGGCGACCACCCGGGCCGTCACGCCCTTGTCCTTCGGCCCGATCTTGCCCTCGACCTTGCAGCCGACCTCGTAGGTCTGGCAGGCCTTGCCGCCGCCTGTCGGCTTGGCCGCGCAGTCGGGGCTTTTGTCGATGTCCGCCCGCCAGGCCAGGATCGCCTCGGAGAGGCCGGCGTTGGGATCGCCGGCGTCGGCCGCCGGCTTGCTGCAACCCGCCAGGCCCGCGGCCATCAGGCCGCCCGTCAGGATCGCGATCGAAAGTCTCTTCAAGGTCTGCTCCGAGGAAGGTGAAGGCGCGGGCCTTATCACGCCAATCAAGGCAAGCGCATGTCCGGCCTGCATCGCCGCCCCTATGTCGGCCTCCCGCCATAGGAACGGGCCCGACCGCGAGGTCGTTGCCTTCCAAAGCGGCGTCAGCCGTCAGGGGGACGCCCGGGGGCCTTGTGAGCCCGCCCCGGGCCAGCCCCGGCGAGGGGCCCGGACCGGCCCCGGTTCGGGCCCTTTCGGCCCCTGTCGCCCGACTTCCGCCGGCTCGCGGCCCGACCTATGCTCGGCTTAGCGCCTCCCGCGCGGCCTGGAGCCCTCCCATGCAATACGAGATCACCGGCACGGTGATGCAGACGGTCGAGATCGATCTCGCCCCCGGCGAAACCGTCTTCAGCCAGACCCACGCCATGTCCTGGATGAACGACGGCGTGAACATGCACACCAACACCGGCGGCGGCCTGTTCGCCGGGCTGAAGCGCACCCTCACCGGCGGCAGCTTCTTCGTCACCGACTATTCCGGCCAGCGCTCGGGCGCGCGGGTGGCCTTCGCGCCGCGCTTCCCCGGCTCCATCCTCGCGCGGCGCCTGGCGCCCGGCGAGAGCCTGATCTGCCGGCGCGAGACCTTCCTCTGCGCCGAGAAGTCGGTCGGCCTCGAGCTCGCCTGGCAGCAGCGGATCGGCTCCGGCTTCTTCGGCGGCGCGGGCTTCATCCTGCAGAAGGTCACCGGCCCCGGGACGGTCTTCCTCGACCTCTCGGGCGAGGTGGTCCACAAGACCCTGGCCGCGGGCGAGCGCCTGCTGGTCCATGCCGGCCATATCGGCGTCCACACGCCCAGCGTCGACTTCGACATCCAGATGGTGCCCGGCTTCCGCAACATCCTGTTCGGCGGCGAAGGCCTGTTCCTGGCCAGCCTCACGGGGCCCGGCGAGGTCTGGCTGCAGTCCATGCCGATCATGAACCTGGCGGAGGCGATCGCGCATTACCTCCCCCAGGGTAATGGCGAGCCCGGCGTCGGCCGCACGGCCGCCGGGGTCGCCGGACTGGGCCTGCTCGGCGGCATCGTGGGCGGCATACTCGGCGAGGACAACTAGCCGCCCGCGCCGACTTCGGATTTCGCACGACGCGGAGCTGCCGGCCGCCGCCGGCCGGCCTTTCCGTGCCCGTTCAGGCGACCTGCCGGATCGAGGGGCCGATGTGGGCCATGTAGTCGCGCTTGCCCAGCGGCGCGCCGCGATGGCGCAGGATCGCGTAGGCCGTCGCGACGTGGAAATGGAAGTTCGGCAGGCTCCAGTCGCGCAGGAAACCCAGCCCGTCGGTCTCCAGCACCAGGCCGGCCTGCAGCGGCATGGCGATCCGCGCCTCCTCCGAGCCCGCCAGCCCCTCGGCCGTCGTGGCCTCGACCACCGCCAGCGCCTGGCCGATGCGGCCCTTCAGCCCGTCCAGCGACGGATCGATCTCGCCGAAGCTCGGCGACGGCGCGCCGGACAGCCGCGCGCAGGCGTCGCCCGCGTAGTCGCAGGCCAGTTTCACCTGGCTCGCCAGCGGCAGCATGTCCGGCGCGAGCCGGGCCTCGGCCAGCGCCTCGAACCGGTCCTCGCCCACATGGGCGGCGCCGGCCTCCAGCAGGCTGGCCAGGTTGCGCAGCAGCGGCGCGAAGCTTCCGACACAGAGCGCGTGCATCGACAGGGTCATGGGATCCTCCTTCAGGATTGCGCCCCATGTCGTTCGAACCGCGCCCATTTCGACGGACGCGCAAGAAGAAGGCCGCCGGCGCGGCGCCGGCGGCCTCAAGTCACCTCAAAGGGTTGAACCCTGGTCTTCAGCGGGCGGCCACCGTGCGCTTGGCGCATTCGGGGCGTTCCCAGCTGACCCGCTTGAAGTTCAGGGTCATCAGGTCGCTCTCGTCGCTCGGCGCGCCCTCGGCCGAGGTGAAGCCGATCTGGATCGCGTGGTGCGGCGAGCCCGAGAAGGTGTTGGTCACATAGACCTCTTCCAGGGTCATGCGCAGCGGCTCGCCATTGGCGTCCACCAGGTCGAAGCGGGTGATGGCGCCGTCCAGGCCGCCCAGCATCGGCAGCTGGCGGGCGTCGGGCATCTTGGCGACGCGCACGGTCAGCGAGCCGCCGCCCTCGTCGCCGCGGCAACCGGCCGGGAGCTTCGAGATGCCGGTGATCTGCATCCACTTGTTGTGCGGCTTGGCGGTCACTTCGCCCTTCACGCCGTCGATCTTCATGTAGCCGTCGAGCGGCTGGGCGAGAGCCGGGCCGGCCAGGGCCAGGGCGGCGCAGAACGCGAGAACGGACTTCATGGTCTTGTCTCCTGTGTCCCGCCTTGGAACAGCCGGCGGGCTGATGGGGGTTAACAATCAGGAAACGCGCCAGAGCTGGGCCATTCACAAACCCCGGTTTTGGGCGCAGGCTTTTCGACGGACTTGTCAAAAACGGAGCCGACTCATGAACGATGAGCGCTTTCAGTCCCAAGACCCCGAGCTGGTGACGCACGAGCGCACCTACCACGTGTTCAACGTGCTGTTGCGCTGGTGCATGCTGCTGCTCGGCACGGCGATCCTCAGCCTGACGCTCTGGTTCGCGACGCCCGCGGGCTTCTGGGGCGCGCTGGTCGTCGGCGCCATGGTCTTCGTGGTCGGCTATATCGGCCTCGTCCGCCACGAAGAGGAACAGCCCCTCGACGTCTGGGTCGAAGGCCGCTGACCGCACCGTCTCCCTCTCTCTCCGGGAGAGGGCCGGGGTGAGGGCTGACGCCTACCCGTCCGCGTACGGCGTGCCGTCCTTGTGCGTGAACCGCCCGTCGGCGTTGGCGCTCATCATGTCGATGTCGGAGCAGGTGGTCAGGTCGTCGCGATGCCGCGAGCCGGCCTCCAGATAGACGGCCACGGCCGGCGAGCGGTTGATCAGGTGGTGCCCGTTCCCGCTCCCCTTGGGAAAGGCGGCGCAGTCGCCGGCGCGCAGCAGCGTCTCGCCGGCGTCCTCCACCAGCACCAGTTCTCCCTCCAGCACATAGACAAACTCGTCCTCGTGCGAATGCCAGTGCCTCTGGCTCGACCATTCGCCGGGCGGCAGGCGCATCAGGTTGACCCCGAAGTCCGTCAGCCCGCCGGCGTCGCCCAGCCTCTGGCGCACCCGCCCCGCGCTCATCGCCGCGAACGGCGCCGGATAGCCGACGCCGAGGCGCTTCGGAACGGCGGCGACGTCGATCTTGGGCATGGCGGTCTCGGAGGGCAGGTTGTCCGTCGAGCTTAGCGCCTTTGGCGCCTGGCCGAACAGCCGGCCTCGCCTGCGGTGGTTCGGGCGCTGACTTCCGGGGACCGGTCGGCTATGGCTGGCCTGAGCCTCAGGAGATTTCCCCACATGACGCCCCTTGTCTGGAGCCTCTTCGCGCTGACCGTCGTGCTCGACGTGTTCGGGCAGACCGCGTTCAAGCTGGGCCTGGAGCGCATCGGCGACGGCGCGGCGGGCCTGGCCTTCTGGCGCGGCGTGGCGACCAGCCCCTGGGTCCTCGGGGGGTTCGCCGGCTACTGCGTCGAGGCGGTCTCGTGGATGTACGTGGTCGGCCATGCGCCCCTGTCGGTGGTCGGGCCCATGGCCGCGCTGAGCTATGTGGGCGCGGTGGTGACCGGGCGCCTGTTCCTGGGCGAGACGACGCGGCCGCGGCGCTGGCTGGCGGCTGGACTGGTGACGATCGGGGCCGGACTTGTCGGGGCCAGCCTTGGTTGAATCGTCGCGCGTCCGCGGTCTTTGGGCGGCCCTTGGCGGCTGGCTGCTGTTCATCGCCCTGGAGACCGCCATCCAGGTGGTGTTCAAGGTCGCCGGCGAGGGCCTCGACCCCGAGGCGGGGCTTGCCGGCCTGGTCCATCATGCGCTCACCACGCCCGTCGTGCTGGTGGGCTTCGGGCTCTACTTCCTGGGCTTCCTGGTCTGGATGACCCTGCTGAAGGACCTCGACCTGGGGCGCGCCTTCCCGATGACGGCCCTGGTCTATGTGGCGACCTTCTTCGCCGCGGTGCTGTTGTTCCATGAGCGGCCCAACGCCACACGGATCGTCGGCGTGCTCGTGATCATGGCCGGGGTCGTGCTAATGGCCTTCGACGAAAATTCGCCGCGAGAGGGCGATAGAGACCCTGGAAATGAAGTCGTCGATGGCTGATCCGCCGTCCAGGCCCGGCCGGGGCCTGTTCAAGGTCTCGAGGGCCGACGCCCTGCCGGCCAGCCTGGCGGCCGGCCAGCTTGCGCTGGTCTTCGCCTTCTACGCCGCCTGGCCGCAGCTCTCGTGGGGCGCGCGGATCGGCGGCTTGCTGGTCTATGCGTTCAGCGTCGGCTGGAACCTCAACTCGGTCGCGCACAACTTCATCCATAACCCGTTCTTCCGCAGCGCGCGGCTGAACCGCCTGATGAGCCTGGTGATCACCCTGGCCCTGGTCTCGCCCCAGACCATGTACCGCTACATCCATCTGAAGCACCACGCCGGCAACGCCGACCGTCCGGGCCCGGATGGGCGCACCATCGACCCGCTGTCGATCTACCAGCACGGCGCGGACGGGAAGCCCGAGCCGATGCTCGCCTATGTCTTCCTGCAGTTCTTCCGCGACGACGATCCGTTCGAACTGGCCCGCCGCATCGGCGAGAAGCGGCCGGCCGAAGCCCGCCAGGCGCTGTTCGAATTCTGGTCGATCATCGTCGTCTATGGCCTGCTGCTGGTCGCCGGCCTCTTCACCGACCGCTGGCCCTTCGTCCCGCTGCTGGTCGTCGGCAGCTATCTGGGCCAGTGCGTCTCCAATCTGTGCGGATATTACGAGCACCTGGGCGGGGACCCGGACAAGCCGATCGCCTGGGGCGTCTCGACCTATTCGCGGCTGTACAACTGGGTGTTCCTCTACAATGGCTATCATGCCGAGCACCATTATCGGCCCAAGGTCCATTGGACCCGGATGGTCGCCCTGCACCGCCAGATCGCCGAGGAGCAGGCGCGCGAGGGCGTTGCCGTGATCGGCCCGGCCCATTTCCTGGGTTTCCTGGAGCCTCGGAACCGGCGGATCGCCACCGCGCGGCGCGGCAAGACGCCGGCCCGGCCCAAGCTTGGGGAGATGATCTGATGGCGGGCCCGGACGAGGGGCGTCGGCGGCCCAGGGCCCATCTGGGACTGTTCCGCTATTCGGCCTGGGACGCGGTCCCGGCCGCGCTGGTGTTCATTCATTTCGGCCTGATCGTGGCCTTCCTGCTGGCCTGGCCCGAGTTGAGCTGGCCGGAACGCTTCGCGGGCGGGGCGCTCTACGCCCTGGCGATCGGCTGGAACCTCGACAGCGTCTCGCACAACTTCATCCACAACCCGTTCTTCGTCTGGGCGCCGCTGAACCGGTTGACCAGCTTCGTGCTCAGCTTCGAGCTCGGCACGCCCCAGACGATGTACAAGTACGTCCACATGCGCCACCACGCCGGCAACTCCGACCGGATCGGCGCGGACGGCAAGACCATCGACCCGATCTCGCTCTATCAGTACGGCGCCGACGGCAAGATCGAGCCGCCGCTCAGCTACGTCTTCGGGCAATTCTGGCGCGACGACGGCCCGTTCACCGTCGCCGCCAAGATCCGCGCCAAGCGTCCCGCCGAGGCGCGCCAGGCGCTGGAGGAGTTCTGGGCCATGCTGGCGCTCTACGGCGCGGTCGTCGTCGTCGGCGCCTTCACCGACCGCTGGCTGTTCGTGCCGTTCCTGGCGCCCTTCTACTATCTGGGCCAGTCGATGAGCTTCCTGATCGCCTGGTTCGAACATGCCGGCGCCAACCCGGACGACCCGATCGCCACCGGCGTTTCGACCTATGGCCGCCTGTACAACTGGCTGTTCCTCAACAACGGCTATCACGCCGAGCACCATCATCGGCCCAAGATCCACTGGACCGAGATGAAGGCGTTGCGCGACGAGACCCGCGCGGAGCAGGCCGCGGCCGGCGTGCGCGTCATCCGCTGGGCCCACCCGCTCGGATTCCTGGACGGAAGCTGGCGGCGAATTCCCACGGCCCGCGCGGCGAAGGGCTAGGTCCCGTCGGCGGCCGGCGGCCTGCATATCCGCTTCCGCCGAACCAACCTGCGCCTTCCGCGTTTCAATCCCCCGAGGGACTTGAAACCGGAAGGACATCCGATGCGCAGGACGATGATGATCGCGGGCCTAGTGGCCGCCATCGCCGCACCGAGCCTGACCACCGCCTCCGTGGCTTCGGCGCGGACCTATTGCGACCAGCGCTCCCATGACCGGAAGGTCACCGGCACCGTGCTCGGCGCGGTCGGCGGGGCCTTGATCGGCAACGCCATCTCCCACCGCAACGGCGCCCTGATCGGCGGCGTCGGCGGGGCCGTGGTCGGCAACCAGCTCGCGCGCAGCAAGTGCTCGGGCTATGCCTCCAGCCGCTATCGCCATCGCCCGGAGGCCTATGCGCGCAGCGAGGTGGCCCCGGCCTCCTACGACCGTTGCCGCTATGAGAACCGGCCCTTCTACGACGAGCGCGGCCGGCTGATCTACCAGCCCACCCGCGTCTGTCGCTGAGGCGTCCGCCCGAGAGATCTTCGAGTCTGAGCCTGGCGGCGACCCTCGACGCCACCAACCTCGCCGCCTGCAGCTCGCAGGCGACAGGGCCGACCGCCACCAGCGCCTGCACGC
>CAMFHW010000214.1 GCA_945952175.1 uncultured Phenylobacterium sp.
GCCTTCAACTGACCGAAGACGCTGGCGCGGCGGGGCAGGTCGTCGAGCGAGGCGTAGGAGGTGTAGCCGCCATAGGCGTTGGCGCGGCACCAGGCCTGGCCGGCCTCGTCCTCGTCGGCGAGCATGCGGCAGGCGTCGTCGAGCTCGGCGTTGAACGCGGCGAAGTCGCGATCGCCGGCGAGGCTCGCCTCGTAGATCTGGGTGACGAAGAGGGATCGCGTAGCCATGCGTTCGCGGCTAAGGCTGGCGAGGCGCAATGTCCAGCGCGCAGACCCGAAGGAAGCCTTGTTGACCCGTATCGCCGTTGCGTCCGCCGCCCTGCCTTTCGTCCTTACCCTGACGGTTTCCGGGGCCGCCCAGGCGGCCGAGCCGCCCGCACCCAAGCTGGTGGTGGCGATCAGCGTCGACCAGTTCAGCGCCAACCTCTACGAGGAATGGCGGCCCAGGTTCACGGCCGGGATGAAGCGGCTGTCCGGCGGGATCGTCTACAGCCAGGGCTATCAGAGCCATGCGGCGACCGAGACCTGCCCGGGCCACTCGGTGCTCTTGACCGGCAAGCATCCGAACAAGACCGGGATCATCGCCAACAGCTTCAACGACCCCGCGACCGGGCGGACGGTCTATTGCCTGAACGATCCGTCGGTGGTGCTGGCGCACGACGCCAAGGCCTCGCCCGTCGGTCCCGCGCGGCTGATGGCGACGACCCTGGGCGACTGGCTGAAGGCCGTCTCGCCGCAGAGCCGGGTGGTGGCCGTCTCGTCCAAGGACCGGGCGGCGATCAACATGGCCGGCCACAAGGCCGACGGGACCTTCTGGCTGGCCGAGGGCAGCGGCTTCACCACCTACATGGCGCCGGGCGGCGATGCGGCTACGGCGCTCAAGCCGGTGGCGGCGCTGAACGCGCGGATCGCCAAGGTGTGGACCACGCGCCCGACCTGGACCTATCGCAACGCCGACTGCAAGGCGGCCGAGGCGACCTGGACGATCAACGGCAAGCCGTGGACCTCGAAGCTGCCGCCGGAGGGCTGGGGCGTTTCGGACAGCCAGATCAAGACCAATGTCGCCAACTCGCCGATCGCCGACGAACTGACCGGCGAGGCGGCTCGCGAGCTGATCAAGGTCTATGGCCTGGGCAAGGGCCCGGCGCCGGACCTGCTGGCGGTCAGCTTCTCGGCGACGGATTTCGTGGGCCACCGCTATGGCACGCGCGGGCCGGAGATGTGCGACGAGTTGCACCGGCTGGACGCGACGATCGGCAAGCTGTTGGCCGACATCGACAAGCTGCACGTGCCCTACCTGGTGGTGCTGAGCGCCGACCACGGTGGGTCCGATTTCCCCGAGCGCCTGGCGACCCAGGGCTATCCGATGGCCAAGCGGGTCTCCTCGCCGCAGGCGATGGCGCGGGTGAACAAGGCGCTGATGGACCAGTTCGGCCTGGCCAAGCCGCCGCTGAGCGGCACGGTCGAGGAAGCCAATGTCGTGGGCGTGCCGGAGGCCGACCATGCGAAGGTCGTGGAGGCGGCCGTCAAGGAACTGGCCGCCCAGCCGGAGATCGCGGCGGTCTTCACCCGCGAGGAGCTGCTGGCGACGCAGGTGCGCAAGGGCGTGCCGCCGGACGAGTTGAGCGTGAAGGAGCGTTTCGCGGAGAGCGTCTATCCGGGCCGCTCGCCGGAAATCCTCGCGGCTCTGCAGCCGGGCTCGACCCTGATCCCGGGCCTGCCGGGCCAGCTCCTGTCGAGCCATGGCACGGTGTGGAACTATGACCGCCGGGTGCCGATGCTGTTCTGGTGGCCGGGGGCTGCGGGCCAGACCCGCTTCCTGCCGGTGGAGACCACCGACATCGCGCCGACCCTGGCGGCCGCGCTGAGGATTGCGCCGCCGGCCGATGTCGACGGCCGCTGCCTGGCGCTGGGCGAGACGAGCCCGGTGCGCTGCTAGGCGAGGATGTCCAGCAGGCTCTGCTGCATCTCGTCGGCCGTGCGGATGACGGCGATGTTGGCGCTGAACTCCTGCTTGGCGCTGACCTGCTCCACGGCCTCGGCGCCATAGTCGACGTCGAAGCTGGAATCACCCATGCGGGCGGTCCGCTCGGCCGAGGCCTCGAAGCGGCGGGTCGCGGCGAACAGTCCGTACTGGGCGGTGGCGATGGGGTTCATGTGGCGGGCCCTCCCAGCTTCAGCATGGGGCTGGCCGGTAAAGCCTTCGCGAGCGAAGATGGTGAACGGATCGGCGTCGTCACGCGATTAACGCCTATGGCGCCGTCTGGCGCAGGAGGTTCCGATGTTCCGTTCCATCCTCATCGCCGCAGCCCTGGCCGCCTCGAGCGGCCCGGTCCTGGCGGCGGCCGGCATGGCCGCCAATCCTCCGAGGCAGACCTCGATCTGCCTGGACGTCTCCGGTCAGACCCTGCCGGTGGTCTGCCGCGGCCCGGCCAGCCGGCTCGATCAGCGCGAAGACATCTGCCAGTGTTTCGAAGGCCGGCGGGTGGACGTGGCGGTCTGCGCCAAGGGCCAGAAGCCGCCGCCGGACGGCCTGGCGCTGGACAAGGTGCGGCGCCTGGCCGCCAAGGACGGCAGCCTGATCGGCGACAGCTTCGAGGGACGGCCGATCTGCGTCGAGCCGTCCCAGCGCTGAGGCGCTAGAGGCTGGCCTTGCCGAGGGCGGCGTAGGTCAGCTTCTGGAAGATCGGCAGAGCGGCGCGCCCGCCCATGCGCTGGCCGGTGGCGAGCTGGCTGGCGGCCTCGGGACCGAGCTCCATGGAGTTCTGGATCAGGTAGATCATGATCATGTCCTCCTCCGGGTCGGCCTGCCACCAGGTGCCGAAGGCGCCCGGCCAGCCGAAGGAGCCGGTCGAGCCCGCGCCCATCCAGGCCTGCTTTTCCGGATCGGTGATCACCGAGAGGCCCAGGCCGAAGCCCTGGCCCATCCAGAAGGGGATGCCCATGAAGGGGACCTCGCGCTGGGCCGGGGTCAGGCGGTTGGCCGCCATCAGCTCGAGGGTTTCGGGCCTGATCAGCCGCACGCCATCGAGTTCGCCTTTGTTCAGCATGGCGCGCGCGAACTTCAGATAGTCGTCGAGGGTCGAGATCAGTCCGCCGCCGCCGCCGCAGAAGGCCGGGCGCTCGTCGTAGTGGGGCAGGGAGACGTCGGCGAGCTTATCGGTGGCCGCGTCGATCTTGTAGAGATGGGCCATGCGATCGCGCTTTTCCGGCGGGCACCAGAAGTCGGTGTCGACCATGCCCAGCGGGCCGAAGATGCGCTGCTGCAGGAACGCCTCGAACGGCATGCTGGCGACCCGGCCCACCAGATAGCCCAGCACGTCGGTGGCGTGGCTGTAGTGGAAGCGCTCGCCCGGCGGATAGCTGAGCGGAAGTTCGCCCAGGCGCCTCAGCCATTCGTCCGGGCCGTAGGGATTGATCAACGGGGAGCCGAGCGCCTTCTCATAGGCGTGGGCGATCGGGCCGATCGAGGTGAAGCCGTAGGCCAGGCCCGCCCGGTGGGTCATCAGGTCGTCGACGGTGATCTCGCGCGGGGCGTCATAGACCTGGTCCAGCGGCCCCTGGGCGTCCTTCAGGACCTTCATGTCCTTGAATTCGGGCAGCCACTTGGTGATCGGGTCGTCGAGCTTGAGCTTGCCTTCCTCCATCAGCATCAAGGCCGCGACCGAGGTGATCGGCTTGGTCATGGAGGCGATACGGAAAAGGGTGTCGCGGGTCATCGGTTTGCCGGCGGCGATGTCGCGATGGCCGAGCGCGTTGAACTGGGCTTCCTGGCCGCGCCGCCAGATCAGGGTGACGAAGCCCGACAGGTCGCCGGCGTCCACCACGCCCTGAAGCGCGCCGGGGATCCGCCCGAGCATCTCGGCGTCGAACTCAACCTTCGACTTCACCGCCTGATCGCCATCCATCCGCCCGTTCCTTCCCGTTCCATGCCGGAGTTTCGAAAACCATTGCGCACGGTTGACGCGGGCGTCGTCAAGCGCGGGACGCATGGCGGCCGGTGGACTGCCGTAGCGGCGGGTTGCTGCGATGCCGCAATTGAATACCGGCCGTATGGCCGTTATATGCGCGAACCCTTGTTCCAGCGGGCCTGCACGCGTTGTGCGCCGCCCGCGTCACCCAGAGCTAGGACATCCATGCTGGTGACCCTGATGAAGGCCAAGCTGCACCGCGCGACGGTGACCCAGGCCGATCTGGACTATGAAGGCTCCATCGCCATCGACCGGGATCTGCTCGACGCCTCCGGCATCCTGCCGCACGAGCAGGTCGATGTGCTGAACATCACCACCGGCGCGCGGTTCACCACCTACGCCATCGAGGCGCCGCGCGGCTCCAAGGTGATCGGCGTCAACGGTGCGGCGGCCCGCCTGGTCCAGAAGGGCGACAAGGTGATCGTGGTCACCTACGGCCTGCTGCCGCAGGAAGAAGCCCGCAACTATGCGCCGACGGTGGTGCTGCTGGACGACGGCAACCTGATCAAGCAGGCGGCGTGAGGACGCTCGCCGCGGCTGTCCTGCTGGCCGCCCTGGCGCTGGCGGGCTGCTCGCCCGGCGCGCCCAAGGGCGTCTCCAAGGACGTGCTGGACGAGGCGGTGACGGCGCAGATCGGTGACCCGAACACCTGCGTCCTGATCGGTGCGGCCGGTTCCGGCGCGGTGGTCTACCAGTTCGGCAGCCATGTGACCTGCGGCAAGGCCTGGCCGTCCTGCGACAGCGCCGAGGCGCGCACCACCGACACCCTGTTGAAGGCCGTGGCCCACGGCGCCCCGCCGGTCCAGGCCAGCTGCCGCTCCGCGCCCGACGGTTCGCGCGGCGTGGGCTGGGCGGCCGGCCCGGTGTCCGGCCACGCCGACCTCGTCTACGCCGCGGCGATGGAGGGGGCGAACACGCCCCCTGGGGTGATCATCGCCGACAAGCTGCGCCAGGCCTTCGAGCGCGCCGGTCTCTAGGTCGCGAGCCAGGTCCCGACGGTCGCCGGATTGACCCCGGCGAGCACGACCCTGTCGCCCGTATTGAGCGAGATGATCATGTTTGCGCCGTCGTAGCTGACGGTGTAGGTCAGGCCGGCGTCGAGCACGACGCGGTCGCCTTCGGCCGAGTTGAAGTCGGCGATCCAGTCGGTGCCGGTGCCGGCGAAGACGTGGAAGCTGTCGGCGCCGCGGCCGCCATAGATGACGTCGTCACCCTTGTCGCCGGCGATCCAGTCATTGCCCGAGCCGCCGATGATGGTGTCGTTGCCCTGGCCGCCCCGCAGGGTGTCGCCGCCCGGGCCGCCGACGAGGCTGTCGTTGCCCATGTTGCCGTAGAGGACCTGGTTGGGGCCGGAGCCGGCGATCAGCAGGTCGTCATCCTTGCCCCCGGCCAGCCAGTCCGAGCCCGGCCCGCCATAGATGGTGTCGTTGCCGGCGTTGCCGTTCATGTCGTTGAAGCCGGCCTTGGCGATGATCAGATCGTTGCCGTCCTCGCCACGCAGGTAGCTGTAGGTCGAGCCACCGCTGATCGTGTCCGCGCCGGCCCCGCCGTAGATGCTGGTGGTGGGCGCCGTTCCGGCGCTGGCGAGGACGTCGTCGCCCGCCGTGCCGGTGATCGCCTCGGCCGCCGAACTCACCGCGTCGCCGCTGATCTTGGAGGAAAGCTGGCTCAGCACGTAGCTGAAGATCGACGAGTGGTCGGCCATGGCGTCGACCACGCCCACCAGGGCGCTGGAATAGTAGCCCGCCGCCGTGGCGGTCCACTTGGTGACGAGGGTGTTGTTGGAGAGGGTATTGGCCAGGGCGCCGGTGCTCCCCGACTGGTCGTTGACGGAGCCGGTGATGTTGTCGTGCACCGAGATGCTCTCGGAGCCGCCGGAAAGCAGGATGCCGGGCGCGGACTTGTAGTCGGAGCCCGAGGTCTGCAGCAGGGTGTTGTGGTCGATGCTGGCGCCCGTGACGTCCCAGATCGTGATCCCCTGGAAGTTCCCGTTCAGGAAGGTGTTCCCGGAAATGACGACGTTGGTGTAGCCGATGTCGCCGCCTTGCAGCCACATGCCCAGCACCGCGGTGCCGGAACCCTGCTCCATCAGGTTGTTCGTCACCTTGATGTCGGTCGAGGCGCTGGCCTGACCCGCATTGGTCCACAGCGCCAGGAAGTCGGCGTGGTCGCCGGAGCCCCAGTGCCACGGATTGACGTCGTGGATGTGGTTGGAATCGATGGTGATGTGGTTGCCGCCGCCGGCCACGATCGGGGTGGTCCGGGTGTCGTGCAGGTCCGACCCCTGGACCGTGACATAGTCGGAACTGGCGATCACCACGCCCTTGTAGAAGTGCGAGATGTCGTCGCCGGACAGGGTCACCCCCGTCGACTTGCTGATCAGCACGCCATAGCCGGTGGCGAGTCCGATCACGTTGCCCGTGGAGTCGGTCGACGTCGCCGACGGGTCGACCCCCGTGATGGCGTTGCCGCCGGTCACCGTCGAATGGGCGAAGGTGATGCTGCTGGAATTGTTGATCGAGACCGCTGGGGTCCACGTCACCGTGCTGGCGCTGGGCGTAAAGTTGACACTAAGTCCGTCGAAAACCAGGTGCGAACTGGAATTGACCGTCAGGGACTGAAGAACGGCGGGGGAGCTGGAACTTTGCGACGTGATCGTCACGTCTGAAGCAAAGTTCTTGTTGATCGTTACGTTGCCATAGTTGCCCGCCGCTAGGCTGATGACATCGCCGCCCTGAGCAGAGGCCAGGGCGGATTGAAGTTCTGCCGCGTTCGTAACAGTGAGGGTGCTCATACTCGACTTTGCTTTCTCGCGATCCCGAGCGTCGCGTTTGGGCTAGCCGCGGATGGCCCCGTTATTTCATCCGCGAGTCGCTAATCTACAGACGGCCATCTCTTTGGCGGCCCCCGTCGGCGTTGGGGATAAGGCATTTCGTCTCACTCCCGCCTGACCGACGCGGCGCCTAATCTGCGCGCAGGAAATCAAGGCGATGTCGCTGCACGCACATCGAGCGGCCCAACACAACGCCATCCTGTACAAACAGACCGTAAACAGCTTCACCGTAGATTCACCATGCTAGGCGAGGCTTTTGACAATTCCTCAAGCCCGAAGCCGACGCGCCACACTGTTCACGTCGGATCCTGAAGTGTCACAATCTGGATTTGTTCTGTCTCTTATACACATCTCCGAGCCCACGAGACAAGAGGCAATC
>CAMFHW010000215.1 GCA_945952175.1 uncultured Phenylobacterium sp.
GATCGCCGGCGTCACGGACGCGATGGTCGCGATCGAGGGGGAAAATCTGCGCGGCGTCACCTGGGTCAAGATCAACGAGATCGAAGGCGGCGACTGGGCGATCGGGGGCCAACCGCTCCAGGCGGCCGACGTGCGCAAGATGGCCTCGGGCTGACCGGCGCGCACGCTGGCGGCGGGCCTCGGCGGAGTCGGAGCGCGCGACCGATTGTGCGCGCCGGCGCCGCCGGGCCAATCTTGGAGACGAGCGGAGGGCGAGTCTCGGGAAGATGGCGGAGGCGTTCGAGGGCGAGTTGCGGGCGATCCTGGCCGATACGCGCCTGCCCGAGGCGATGGGCGCCTTCGCGCGCGGCCTGACGGCGCTGTACGCCCAGCCGCCGCTGGGCGTGCCGATCCTGGGCGATCTCGGCCGGTTCTCGATCGTGGCCAGCCTGATCGCCTCGCCGACGCCAATGACCCAGGCCGCCGTGCTGGAGCTGATGGGGCCGGGCGCGGCTGGGCGGGCGCGGGTCGCGGCCCATCTGGGGGCGCTGACCGGCGCGGGCGCCCTGACCGCGGTGGAGGATCCCGCGGATGGACGGGCGCGGCCGTTGTCGCCGGCGCCCTGGCTGCGGGACTGGATGGACCGGTGGGGCGTCGCCATGATCGCGCCCGTGCGGCCGTGGTGGCGCGGACCTGACGCGGCGCCCGAGCCGACGCGCGAGGTGCTGGCGGCCTATCTGAACCAGATCCTGGCGGCCAACCGCGCGGGCCTGAACGCGTTCGGCGCCACACCGGGGGTGTGGCGCATCATGAGCCTGGTGGGCGGGCACCTGTTCCTGCTGGAACTGATCCTGGCCAGCGACGGCGCGCATCGGATCGGCCAGCCGGTGGCCTTCTCGCGCCGCGCGTTCGCCCTGCGTTATGGCGTGAGCCGCCGCCACGCGGTCGACTTGGTGACGGAGGCCGAGGGGCTGGGCTGGCTGGCCCGGCGGGGCGGCAAGGTCGAGCTCAACGCCGCCTTCGCCGAGGAGGCCCGCCGCTGGGTGGCGATCCACATCGCGCTATGCAACGCGGCGCTCGCGGGGCGGCTGCTCCCGGTGATGGCGGCCGCGGCCCTGACCCTGCCGGGTTAGGCGAGGCGTACGCGCCGCCGGCGCAGGGCGGCGCCGGTCAGGCCGAAGCCCGCGATCATGAGCGCCCAAACGCGGGGCTCCGGCGCCCCCGTCCCACCGGGGGCCGGCGATGGCGGTTCGATCGGGCCCGAGCCGGGGCGCGCGATGTTGAGGGCGAGGTCGTCGGCGAGCCAGGGGTAGAAGGACGAGCGCTCTGCGCCGAACAGGATGTAGGAATAGGTCCCGTAGATCGCGAAGCGGGTCCACTCGCCGGCGACGACGTCGATCTCGACGAAATCGAACATGGGGTCGCCCATGTCGTTCAGGCCCTTATAACCCGCCAGCATCATCCGCTGGGCGAAGGGCGAGGCCAGGTAGATCTCGGCGTTGGTGATGTCGCCGGAATCCAGCGCGACCTTCTCCAGCGGGCTGGTGACGAGCGCATTGAAGGCCAGGTAGTCGACCCCGCTTCGGGCGCTGATGCCGAAGCCGTGGTTGTCGGCGATGGCGTGGCCGCCCTTGGCGGTGGCCGCGCCCTCCAGGGTCATGCCCGACCAGGTCGCGCCGTTGTAGTGCGCCAGCGGCGAGGTGCTGGCGAGGTCGCCAGGGCCGAGTTCGAAGTCGAAAGTCACCGCCGCGGCGGCCGGCGTCGCCGCGCCGATCAACGCGGCGGCCGCGATCATCAGTTTCCAGGTCATGCGAAGCCCCTCCCCAGGCGCAGAGGCCTAGCGGCGAACCCGCCCGGGCAGGAGTGAGGAAATTCGAGCGTTTTCCCCTGTCGGGATGTGGGAGGCGCCGATCCTGGAGCGGAGCCCCGAGAGGGCGGCGGGAGAAGAGCCGATGCGCCGGGCGCGAGCCTCCGCCGACGGCCATTCAGGACCCTAGCCTGGGCGCAAGCGTGCCAGCCCGAAGCGGCCGGGGCAAGCCAACTTAACTTGCGTTGAAAGCGCCCCGGCCCGGCGCGATTTGGCCCTTCTCAAAGGGGAGGAGCCTCATGGCCAGAGAGCATGGCGACGACGGCGGCGTGGATCTGGGCGGTCGCGAACTGGAGCGGGCCGCCCCCAACCACATGAAGACGACGCCCGAGAACCAAGCGGCGACATTCCGCAACCAGGACCAGACGTGGCCGCATCGGACGATCAAGCGCCGCGGCGCGGTGCGGCCTCTGCCGCCGCACGACCGGCCGCTCGCGGACGACGCCTATACGGTGGGGGATACGAAGGTCGGCCTCGACGACTTCATGGCGCGGCGGCGCACGGCCGGCTTCCTGATCCTGAAGAACGGCGAGATCGCGCTGGAGCGTTACGGAATGGGCAGCCGCCCGGAGAGCCGCTGGACGAGCTTTTCCATGGCGAAGTCGATGACCGCGACGCTCGTTGGCGCAGCGCTCCACGATGGCGCGATCGGCGGCCTCGACGACACCTGCGACCTCTACCTGCCGCAGATGCGCGGCAGCGCGTACGAAGGCGTGACGCTGCGCAATCTGCTGCGGATGGCGTCGGGCGTGGCCTGGGACGAGGGCGCCAATTCCGATGGCGGCGACATCAGGCGCCTCGGCCAGGCCATGGTCAGCCGGCGGCCAGGCGCGATTCTGGACCTCCTGCGGACCTTGCCGCGGGCCACACCACAGGGCGGCGTCTTCAACTATTCGAGCGGCGAGAGCTGTCTGCTGGGCGCCGTGGTCGCGGCGGCCACCGGCCGCCCGATGGCCGATTATTTCGGCGAGACCGTCTGGGGACCGGCCGGCGCGGAGGCCGACGCACTCTGGCAACTGGAGTCCGAGGATGGCCTGGAGCTGGGTGGCATGGGCGTCAGCGCACGCCTGCGCGACCTCGGCCGCTTCGGCCTCCTGGTGCTGGAAGACGGCGAGGCGTTCAACGGCCGCAGGTCCTTTCCCACCGGCTGGCGCGATCTCGCCGGCCAGCCCGACACCGCGGCGACCGCGTTCGGCCGGCTCATGGCCGGCAGTCCCGCAGGGTATGGCTACCACTGGTGGGCGCTGCCAGGCGCGCCTTACGCAGATGGCCTGCATGCCGGCGCGTTCCTCGCCCTGGGCGCCTTTGGCCAGCGCCTCTACATCAATCCGGCCGAGCAGGTGGTGGTGGCGATCCAGAGCGCGTGGCGGCAGCCGAGCGACCCTGAGGCCGAGGCCGAGACCGTCATGCTCCTCCGCACCCTGGTGCGCGCGCTGCGGCCTAGCTCGTCCTAGCTCGACTGAGGCGCCGACCGGGCGAGGATGGCGTCGGGGTCGGCGCCCAGTTTGCGAACCCGGTCGCACCAGCGGTCGAGGGCGCGTTCATAGTAGTCGAAGATGCAGGGGTCGCAGCCGCGCCGGCAGCATTCGTCCTCATGGGGGCGGGTCGGCGGCCGTGGCAGGTTGGGCGGGACATCCATGGCGCCCAGCCTAGCCGATCCTCTTGGCGGACGAAAAGAATGACGCCGCCGTCAACTTGGCTCTTGCCGAACGCTGTTCAGGCGGTGAGATGTGGGGCGACAGGCCTTCAAGGGCCGAGCAAGGTGAGGAACATCCCCATGAGCGAGAGCGCCACCCTCCCCGCGCCCCGCGCCGACGCGGCCCGCGACGAGGTCTACGCCCAGCCGATCGAGGCGGTGAACGCCGCCCAGGCGTCGCTGTTCCAGGACGACGCCATCTGGCCCTATTTCGAGCGGCTGCGGGCCGAGGATCCGGTGCACTGGACACCGGCCAGCGATTTCGAGCCCCACTGGGCGGTGACCCGCTACGACCACATCATGGAGGTCGACACCAACCACGAGGTGTTCTCGTCGGAGGGCGGCATCAGCCTGGGCCCGAGCGAGGAGATGATCGCCAAGCTGGTGGCCAGCGGCGCCCAGATGACCGGCGGGCCGTTCGGCGGCCCCTCGGGCGGGCCGACCATGTTCATCGCCATGGACCCGCCCAAGCACGACGCCCAGCGCAAGACCGTCAGCCCGGCGGTGTCGCCGCACAACCTGAAGATCATGGAGCCGCTGATCCGCGAGCGGGCGGGCGCGATCCTCGACGGCCTGCCGATCGGCGAGCCCTTCGACTGGGTCGATAAGGTGTCGATGGAACTGACGGCCATGACGCTGGCCACCCTGTTCGGCATGCCGCAGGCCGATCGCCGCAAGCTGACCCGCTGGTCCGACACGGTGATGTCGCGGCCCGGCGACGGGATCGTCGAGACCTGGGAGGAGAAGCGCGCCGAGATGGGCGCCTATGCCGGCTACTTCCTGAACCTTTGGGCCGAGCGCAAGGCCAACCCGATGGACGGGGACATGGTCTCCATGCTGGCCCACGGCGAGGCCACCAAGGACATGGACCAGTTCGAGTACCTGGGGAACATCATCCTCCTGACGATCGGCGGCAACGATACGACCCGGAACACGATCTCGGGCTCGATCTACGCGCTGAACAAGTATCCTGACCAGTACGCCAAGCTGCGCGCCAATCCCGACCTGATCCCCTCGATGGTGTCGGAGACCATCCGCTGGCAGACGCCGCTGGCCCACATGAAGCGGGTGGCGACGCGGGATTACGAGCTGGGCGGCAAGACCATCAAGAAGGGCGACAACGTCGTCATGTGGTACGTCTCAGGCAATCGCGACGACACGGTGATCGAGAATCCGAACGCCTACATCATCGACCGCGAGCGTCCGCGCCAGCACCTCTCCTTCGGCTTCGGCATCCACCGCTGCGTCGGCAACCGCCTGGCTGAGCTGCAGCTGAAGATCATCTGGGAGGAGATCCTCAAGCGCTTCCCCGACATCCAGGTGCTGGAGGAGCCGCAGCGGGTCCCGTCGACCTTCGTCAAGGGCTACAAGAGCATGCAGGTGATCATCCCCCGCCGGATCTAGGGCGAGCGGCTCAGTCCTGGGGCGGCGCCGGCAGGCTACCGGAGGTGAGGTTGTGGAAGGGCGGCGTGGGTTGCGATGGCGGCGCGCGAGGCCTTGAGCTTCAGCGCCCACCGTTCGACACCGTACCAGCTGGCGAGGCCGCACAGGAGGGCGGCCGGCAAGGCGATCAGAAAGATGGCCACAGGTTCGCGCATGCCCCACCAGATCAGCAGCATCTGAATGGGCCAGCCGTAGAGATAGGTCCCATACGAGATATCGGGCATCGCTACGCTGCTGGGCCGCAAGCCGAAGGTGAGCAGGAGGAAGGCGCCGCCCGTCGCCAGGGCAAGCTCCCAGGACAGGGGGTAGATGGCCAGGGCCGCGACGGCCACGGCCGCGTGCAGGCGGGTAGGCTGGAACGACAACCGCCGGAAGAGCGCGCCGGACAGGAACATCAACATGAACCGCGCCATAACAAGATCACCAGTGGGCGCGTGGCCGAACAGGCTGGTCGCCGCCGCGGCGGCCAGCCACGCCCCGATCAATACGACCCGATTGGTCACGAGAAACGGCGCAATGAGGTAGCAGGCGAACTCGTAGCGCAGCGTCCACATCGAGCCGTTCACAACTGGCACGGCGAGACCCGGGAACGTCGGGGGGGTTCCAGGGTCCTTGAGCATCAGCAGCTCCCGGCCGACCTGGTGAAGGTCAATGGCGGCGAGATAGTGCTTCGCATCGCCGGCGCCGATCGTCCCGACCAGGAAGATCGACAGCAGTGAGGCGACCCAAAAGGCCGGATATAGCCGCAGGCATCGGTTGCGCAGGTAGGGACCCCACTCCGGTCTGGCTCGCCAACTGGCGGTGATCAAGTAGCCCGAGATGACGAAAAAGCCGCAGACGGCGAGTTCGCCGAACGAGCAACCGCCAAGCGCGCGAGCGAGCGGCTCTCGCCGATGGTCGCCATAGAGCAGGTCCGTGGAATGGCTCACGAGCACGAGGCCCGCAAAGCCGAGGCGCGCAAGGTCAAGCCAATTTCGTGTCTGCGCCGTCATTTCCTCCCCCAGATCGGGATCAAAGACGAACATGCCTGCCATGCAAGCCATATCGTCAAAGGTGCGCGGCGGGCGGCCTCGCCTATCCCTTGGCGGAGATGGCGCTGAGCTCCTCGAGGTCGAGGTCGCGCTCCAACTCCTGCAGCGTCTCGTCGTCGATGTCGCCGGCGCGGTGCAGACGGATCAGCTCGCGTCGGCCGGCGGCGACGGCCTCCAGCACCACGTCGAAATGGGCGTGGAGCATGGGGGTGTAGTGGTCAGTGCGCGCGGCGTAGTCGACGATGGCGGTAGCGCGCCGCTCGTGGCGCTCCAGCAGCTGCGGGTGGATGAGGTTGCCCTCCGTGTCATAGGCGAGCTGCTTGACGGTCACGAGTTGGGCCTGGGCCATGGCGGCCTCGGCCTGACTCATGGTGAGACGCGGCGCGTCGGCTTCGGAGCCCGTCAGCCCGGCCCGGGCGATCACCCAGCCTAGCGTGGTGCCCTGGAGCACGACGGTGCCGAAGATGACGGCGAAGGCGGCGACCAGGATGAAATCGCGGCCGGGGAAGCCTTCGGGCAGGCTGAGCGCCAGGGCCAGGGTGACCACCCCGCGGACGCCGGCCCAGCTCAGCACCGTCGCGCCGCCGATCCCGATCGGATCGGGAAGCCGCAGGCCGAGCGCCTTGGTGGTTCGCAGCAGGAGGTCGCCGCCGAACATCCAGGCGAAGCGGGCGAGGACCAGGGCCACCAGCACCACCAGGATCGGCCAGGCCATGGTCTGGGCCACCACCGCGAAGCCGCCGCCGCGCTCGACCACCGCGCGCAAGGACAGGCCGATCAGGACGAAGACCGCAGCCTCCATCAGGAAGACGGTGACGGTCCAGAACGAGCCGCCGCGCATGCGCGTGGAGGCCGAGAGCACGGTGTGCTGGTGCCAGCTGGCGATCAGGCCGGCGGTCACGGTCGCGATGACGCCCGAGACGTGCAGCGCCTCGCCCAGCAGGTATGACATCCAGGCCAGCAGCGTCGTGGCGGCGATGATCAGGTATTCGTCGCCCAGGCGGCGGACGAGCTTGACCCAGGCATAGCCGATCACCGCGCCCAGCAGTGCGCCGCCGATCGCCAGGACGAAGAAGTTGGCCACGGCCTGGGTCGGGCTGAAGGCGCCGGTGACGCCGGCGGCGACGGCGAAGCGGAACAGGACCAGGCCGCTGGCGTCGT
>CAMFHW010000216.1 GCA_945952175.1 uncultured Phenylobacterium sp.
ACTATGACTGCGACCGCTGGTCCTGCATGCCGCGCGCCGGCGCCTCCGCCCCGCCCGTCGCCGCGGTCTGGACCCGCCGCGCCTCGACCGTCGACAAGAAGCTGCCGATCTTCTGCGCCTATTCGGAGGTGATCATCCTGCGCGGCGAGACCGATCCTGCCGTTTGCTCGAAGGCGCTCGTGCTGACCGCCCGCGACTTCGAGCGTGGCGGCTCAGCCGAGCTCTACCGCCAGCGCGACGGCCATTGGCGCATCGTGTGGGCCCAGCCCCTGCGTGGCGACCGCCCCTGGACGCGGGGCGTCACCGAGGACGAATAGCCCCTTAGTGGTAGCGGCGGATCAGGCCGACCAGCCGGCCCTGCACCTGGACCTGGTCCGGTCCGAAGATGCGGGTCTCGTAGGCCGGGTTCGCCGCTTCCAGGGCGATGGACGCGCCCTTCTTGCGCAGGCGCTTCAGGGTGGCTTCCTCGCCCATGACCAGGGCGACGACGATGTCGCCGGACGTCGCCGAGTCCGAGCGGCGGATCACCACATAGTCGCCGTCCAGGATGCCGGCGTTGATCATCGAGTCGCCCTGCACCTCGAGGACGAAGTGCTCGCCGGCGCCCAGCATGGTCTCCGGCACCGGCAGGCGGTCACGTTCCTGCTGGATCGCCTCGATCGGCGTACCCGCCGCGATCTTGCCCAGCACCGGCAGCTCGCGCACGTCGTTGGCGGGCGTGAGGCCCGCGCCCGCTTCGCCAGGCTCAACCAGTTGCGGCTTGAACGGCGCGCGGCCCTTGGGCGGCGCCGTCGTCGTCGCCTGCTGCGGCAGCTTCACCACCTCCAGCGCCCGGGCGCGGTGGGGCAGGCGGCGCAGGAAGCCGCGCTCTTCCAGCGCCGTGATCAGGCGATGGATCCCTGACTTCGAAGCCAGGTCCAGCGCTTCCTTCATCTCATCGAACGAAGGGGAGACCCCGGTCTCCTTGATCCGCTCGTGGATGAACATGAGCAGTTCGTGTTGTTTGCGGGTGAGCATGGCCAAGAGCCCTTGAGAACAAAGCGAAAACCCTTGGTCGTGTTCTCTAGGTGTTCTTAGTTAATGTCAAGTTGACCCGCGATCTGGGGCAAAATCACCCCAGAAGGGCCTGGGTCGCCGCCGTGACATCGGCCTGGCGCATCAGGCTCTCGCCCACCAGCATCGCCTTGGCGCCCGAGCCTTCCAGCCGCGCCGCATCGGCGGGCGTGAAGATGCCGCTTTCCGTGACCAGCAAGGCGTTTGCGGGGGCAAGCGCCGCCAGTTTCTCGGTGTTTGCGAGGTCGATCTCGAAGGTCCGGAGGTCGCGGTTGTTGACGCCGACCAAGCTCGCGCCGAGTGCGCCCGCGCGCGCCATCTCGGCCTCGTCGTGCACCTCGACCAGGGCGTCCATGCCGAATCGGGCGGCCTCGGCGAGCAACTCGGCGGCCAGCGAATCGTCGACCATGGCCAGAATCACCAGGATCGCGTCCGCGCCCAGGGCCCGCGACTCGGCCACCTGCCAGCCGTCGACCAGGAACTCCTTGCGGATGCAGGGCAGGGCGCAAGCCTCGCGCGCGGCGGTCAGGTAGCTGTCGGCGCCCTGGAAGCTCGGCGCATCGGTCAGCACCGACAGGCAGGCCGCGCCACCGGCCTCGTAGGCCCTGGCCAGGGTCGGGGGGTCGAAATCCGCCCGGATCAGCCCCTTGGAGGGCGAGGCCTTCTTGATCTCGGCGATCAGGGCCAGGCGGCCGGGACTGTGGGCGCGCTCCAGCGCTGCCTTGAAGCCGCGCGGCGCGCTGGCTGCGAAGGCGGCGCCCTCCAGCGCGGTATAGGACCGCGCCACCTTCCGCGCCGCGACGTCCTCGCGCTTGTAGGCGGCGATCTTCTCCAGGATGTCGCTCACGCCAGCGCCCCGGTCACGGCGCGCAGCCTGTCGAGCACCGCCTGCGCGCGGCCGTCGTCGATGACCTTGCCGGCCAGCTCCACGCCTTCGCGCACGGTCTCCACCTTCTCGCCCACCAGGAAGGCGGCGGCGGCGTTCAGCATGACGATATCGCGATAGGGCCCCGTCTTGCCGGCCAGCAGGTCGCGCAGCGCCTGGGCGTTCTCTGTGGGCGTCCCGCCGGTCAGGTCCGCCAGCGCCGCGCGGGGCAGGCCGACGGCCTCGGGCGTGATCGCGAACAGCCGCACCTGGCCGTCGCGCCATTCGGCCACCGCGCTCTCGCCCGTGGTGGTCATCTCGTCCATCCCGCCGCCGTGCACGACCCAGGCCCGCTCGGCGCCCAGCGCGCCCAGCACCTGGGCCAGGGGCGCGACCCAGCGCTCGGCGAACACGCCCACCACCTGGCGCTTGGCGCCGGCCGGATTGGTCAGCGGCCCGAGCAGATTGAAGATCGTCCGATAGCCCAGCTCGGAGCGGATCGGCGAGACGTGGCGCATGGCGCCGTTGTGGGCCGGGGCGAACATGAAGCAGAGCCCGGCCTCGTCCAGCGCCTGCAGCTGCCGGTCCGCCGGAGCCGAAAGGTCTATGCCCAGTTCGGCCAACACGTCGGCGGTGCCGGAGCGCGAGGACATGGCCCGGTTGCCGTGCTTCGCCACCTTCAGCCCACCGCCTGCGGCCACGAAGCCCACGGCCGTGGAGATGTTCAGGGTGTGCAGGCCATCGCCGCCGGTGCCGCAGACGTCGATGGTCGGGTAGGGCGGCTCGATATGGATCGCGGCCTTGCGCATGGCGCGCGCGCAGGCGGTGATCTCGCCGATCGTCTCGCCACGCATCCGCATGGCGGTCAGCGCCGCGGCGACCTGGGCCGGCGACGGGTCGCCCCTCAGGCAGGCGTCGAAGAACTCCGCGGCGTCGTCCTCGGTGAGGGTGCCGCCATCGGCCAGGCGACCCAGCAGGGGCTTGAAGGCGTCGGACACGTCAGGCGATCGCCAGCGGCTTCACGCCCGCCAGTTCCAGGAAATTGGCCAGCAGCTTGTGGCCGCCCTCGGTGGCGATGGATTCCGGGTGGAACTGTACGCCGTGTACGGGCCGCTCCCTGTGCTGGAAGCCCATGATCTCGCCGTCCTCGGTCCAGGCGGTCACTTCCAGCACGTCCGGCAGGCTCTCCTTGGCCACCGACAGGCTGTGATAGCGGGTCGCGGTGAACGGCTGCGGCATGCCGGCGAACACACCCTTGCCGGTGTGGCTGATCGCGCTGGTCTTGCCGTGCATGATCGCCTTGGCGCGGATCACCTCGCCGCCATAGGCCTGGCCGATCGACTGGTGGCCGAGGCAGACGCCCAGGATCGGCAGGTCGGCCGGCGCGCCGCCGATCAGGCCAAGGCAGATGCCGGCCTCGTTCGGGGTGCAGGGGCCCGGCGACAGCAGCACGCCCTGCGGGCGCAGGCCGAGCGCCTCCTGAACGGTGAGCGCATCGTTGCGATAGACGAGCGTCTCCGCCCCCAACTCGTTCAGATAGTGGACGAGGTTGTAGGTGAAGCTGTCGTAGTTATCGATCACCAGGATCATGCGGCACTCCCTTATGCGCAGCTTGGTCCTGCGCCAAGGCCCCGCATCGCCCGTCATATGGGAAGCGCATATGCTCTGGCCATGCCGCTTCCTGATTCCCGGCCCTTCTTCGCGCTCGACGCCCGCAAGATGAGGCTGGCCGACAACCTGCTGATCGAGCCCCGCCGGGTCGAGCGCGCCTGGCCGGCCCTGGCGGCGGCCGGCTTCGCGGCAGCCTCGGCGCTGGCGCTCGCCACCGCGACCATCCTGGCCCCGCCGGTCGTGACGCAGCACGTGGTGAGGTCGAGCCGCTAGGGCTCTTTGCGCTTCATTTCAGTTGGAGTGAATCCGGTCCTCGCACCTCGGTCCAGTCAACGCCTCCCAGCAAAGCCGAAAGAAGGCGCATAGCACTGGTGCGATTGAGCGCGACTGACTTCGGATAAATGCCATCAACACCAGATATTCCGCTGGAAAAGATCGCGTCCATGCGGACGTCCGGAGGGCCGACCCAAAGCTCGCCACGGTGCTTGTGTGTTAGAAAAAAGACTCGCCAATTTTCACCTGCGAGCCTGAGGCATCCTTCGACGTAGTTGTTATCCTCATCATCGAGGATAATATCGAACGTGATTTCGCCCTTCATGAAACGAGCCCCGCATGGGGCCACTTTTGCGGAGTTTGAGGCGCTAACCTAGACTAGGCTCAGACGAACCGCCAGGCCTCTTCGGCCGCGCGGCGCAGGGCGCGGGCCTTGTGCAGGGTCTCGTCGTACTCGGCGTCGGCGTCGCTGTCGGCCACCACGCCGCCGCCGGCCTGGACGTACATCTGGCCGTCCTTGAACAGCGCCGTGCGCAGCACGATGCAGGTGTCCACCGAACCGTCGGCGCCGAAGTATCCGACCGCGCCGGCATAGGCGATGCCGCGCTTTTCGATCTCCAGCTCGTCGATGATCTCCATGGCGCGCACCTTGGGCGCGCCGGAGAGCGTGCCGGCGGGCAGGGCGGCCATCAGCACGTCGACCGGGTCCAGGCCGTCCGGGGCGTCGCCCTCGACGTTGGAGACCAGGTGCATGACGTGGCTGTAGCGCTCCACGAAGAAGCTGGCGGTCACCCGCACGTGCGCGCCTTTGGAGGGCGTCGGCGGGGAATTGGCGCCGGCCGCGTTGAGCATCGCCACACGGCCGACGTCGTTGCGGCCGAGATCCAGCAGCATCAGGTGCTCGGCCCGCTCCTTGGGGTCGGCGATCAGCTCGGCCTCCAGCCGACGGTCCTCTTCCGACGTCTCGCCGCGGGGGCGGGTGCCGGCGATCGGGCGGATGGTGATCTTGCCGTCGCGCAGCCGCACCAGGATCTCGGGGCTGGAGCCGGCGAGCTGGAAGTCCCCGAAGTTCAGGTAGAACAGGAACGGCGAGGGGTTCATGCGCCGCAGCGAGCGGTAGAGCGCGAACGGGTCATGCCCGAACGGCGAGCGGAACCGGTGGCTCGGCACCACCTGGAAGATGTCGCCGGCCAGGATGTAGTCCTTCGCCTTGGCGACCACATCTCGATAGTCGTCGCGGCTCACCGGCGTTGTGAAACGGTCGGGCTCCGGCTGGGCTGCGCCGGAGAACGACGGCGCCTGGCCCTTCAGGTCCTCGCGCACGGCCTCCAGGCGCGCCACGGCGGCCTCGAACGCCTCGCGTGGGGCCTGGGCCGAGGGCCGCACCGTCGTCACCAGCACGATCTCCTGGGCGATGGCGTCGAAGATCGCGACCACCGAGGGGCGGATCATCAGGCCGTCGGGCAGGCCCAGCGGATCGGGATTGATGTTCGGCAGCTTCTCGACCAGCCGGATCATGTCGTAGCCGATGGCCCCGAACACGCCCGCCGACATCGGCGGCAGGCCCGCGGGCAGGTCGAGCCGCGAGGCGGCCACCAGGTCGCGCAGGCTGTCCAGCGCGCCGCCGGCCTGGGGCGTGAACCGCTCGGCGGCGATGTCCGCGCCCTCGGCGATCTCGGCCTGGTCGCCCCGGCAGCGCCAGACCAGGTCCGGCTTCATGGCGATCACCGAATAGCGTCCGCGCCAGGCGCCGCCTTCCACGCTCTCGAACAGGAAGGCGTAGGGCCGGCCGTGGGCCAGCTTCAGATAGGCCGAGACCGGCGTCTCCAGGTCGTCGATCAGCCGGGTCCAGACGACCTGCGAGGCCCCGTTCGCGTACTTCGCCTGGAAGTCGTCGAACCCGGGCTCGATCGTCACTGCGCTTTCCCCGTCTTGGGCTTGCCCGTCTTCGGATCCAGCGGCTCGAGGCCGAGGGCCTGGCGGGCCATGTTGGGATAGATCTTCGGCTTGATCGCGTCGCGGGCCGACTTGCGCGCGTCCGCGCCGATCTCGCGGAACACCGCCATGGTGATCTGCGGACGGCTGGCCTCGACGCCCTGGGCCAGGGCGGCCGGGTTGGGCTGGCGGATCGCGTCCAGCTTGGCCACGACATAGCCGAAGGCCTTGGCGTTCTCGGCCGTGTAGACCTCGCCCGGCTTGGCGTCGAAGCCCTTGCCGAGCGCTTCCTGCGACAGGTCCTTGTTCTGGCCGGCGTTCTGGCGGGTCAGGCCCGTGGCGTGCTGCACCGACGCGTTCACCGAGCCGGCGACCGCCTCCAGGCTCTCGCCCTTCTTGATGCGGGCCACCAGTTCGTCGGCCTTGGCCTGCAGGCGCTTGGCGGTTTCCCGCGCCATCCAAACCTGGGTCAGCTTGGCGCGGACCTCGTCCAGGGTCGGCAGGGCCTTGGGGATCACCTTGTCGACGCGCACGGCGAAGGATTCGCCGTTGCCCTCGTCCTCGATCTCGCTCTCGCCGCCCTGCGGCAGGGTGAAGGCCACTTGGACCAGCTTCGGGGTGACGTTTGGCGCGCGCTGGCCCTGCGGATCGCCGCCCTGTTCGGAGACCGGGCCGACGGTCATGACCGGCGCGCCGGCCTTCTGCGCAGCCTCGGGCAGACTCGCGCCGCCGGTGTGGGCGTCGTCGTACTTCTGGCTCTGGTCGTAGACCTTCTGCTCGGCGGCGGTCTTGCGGGCCTCGGCCTCCAGCATCGGCCGCACCTCGGCGATGGTCGCCGTGTGGCCGGGGGTGATCTTGGTCAGCTTCACGACGGCGGGGCCCAGGTCGCCCTGGACCACCTGCACCGCGCCCTCGGCCATGCCGAACGCCGCCGCGCCCACCTTGGGATCGACGATCGCCGACTTCGGCTTGTCGGCATAGACGACGGCATCGACGCCGATCGACTTGGCGACGGCCGCCGGGTCTTCGCCCTTCTGCAGGCGCGCGGCCAGGCCGGCGGCGGTCTTGGGGTCCTTGCCCGGAATCTGGATGAGGCTGCGCAGCTCGGGCTTGTTCAATGTGTCCTTGCGGAAATCGAACTGCTTCTGGATGTCGGCGTCGGTCACCTGCACGGTCGGGGCCACCGCCGCGGCGCTGAAGCGCACCACGGTCAGGACCCGGAACTCCGGCTTCATCAGCGCCTGGGCGTTGTCCTGCATGAACTTGGTCAGCTGGGCGTCGGTCGGCGGCGTCACCGGCGGCACGGCGCGCGGG
>CAMFHW010000217.1 GCA_945952175.1 uncultured Phenylobacterium sp.
GCGGTGGCCGGCGCGAGCCAGGTGATCGGCTGGCCGCGGCCGGACTAGACGCCGATGACGCTATGGTCCCCGCGCCGCGAGACGAAGGCGAGCTTGCTCCCGTCGGGCGACCAGGCGAGCGAGCCGTCCTTGCCGCGGTCGTAGAACAGACGGGCGGCCGGGGCCTTCCCATCAGCGTCCGCGACCCAGACCTGGTTGTCCTTGATGTAGGCGATGCGACCCTTGGACGAGAGCGCGGGTTCCTCGCCGCCCGTGGCCAATCGGACCGGGGCCGCCCCGCCGCGCGAGACCCAGAGCTCAAGCTGCGGCTGGTCGACGGCGGAGGCGGGGTTCGGCGGGGCCAGGCCGTCGGCCCAGGGATTGTGTTCGCCGCCCCCGCGGGTCCAGACGATCGTCGAGCCGTCCTCGGAGACGTTCAGCCCGGCGAGCTCCTGCCCGTCGTCGGCCGTGGCGTTGGTCAGCTTGCGCGGCTTGAAGTCGGGGCCGTCGGCGACCCAGATGTTGCGCACGCCCTTGCGGGTCTCGATCCAGGCGATCTTGTTTCCGTTGTCCGACGCGGTCAGCTCATTGAGGAACGGATAGGAGAGGAAGGCTTCCAGCTTGGGCGGCGGCGCGGCCTGGACGGCCCCAAGGCTGACGGCCGCCATCGAGATCCCGGCCATCGCGGCCAGCCACACACGCCCACGCATTCGCAATCCCCCGCGCCCTCGCCAAGGCGACGAGCACAGCACAGAGCCGTGGGCGGATAAAGTGTGGTCAGGCGCCAGGAGCCCGATGTGATCGGGCTCCGGATTCCAAAGTTGGAGTGGGCTGCGAGCGGAAAACCGCTTCGCACTTTTCCTCAGCCCACTCCGGCTGCGAGGCGTTCGACCTCGTCGGCATATTGGCCGCCCTTGCGGAAACGGTAGAGGTAGCTCGGGATGATGCCCTCGACCGTCGTCGGGACGATGCCGAGCTGGGCGAGGCCCGGATAGGCGCCGCTCGGCAGGTTGTCGACCTTCAGGAGCTCGACCTGGTCCGGCGTGATCGGCGGGGCGATCGGGGTCAGGGCCGCGAGATTGGCGACGCCGCCGATCAGCCGGGCGACCGGGAAGGGCAGCGGAACCAGGAAGCGGCGACGGCCGATCTCCTTGAGCATCAGCTCCATCAGCTCGCGGAAGCTGAACACGCCGGGGCCGCCGAGCTCCAGGGTCTGGCCGGCCAGGGCCGGGTCGACCACGGCCTTGCAGACCGCCTGGGCCACGTCGCCGACGAACACCGGCTGGAACTTGGTGTGGCCGCCGCCGATCAGTGGCAGGGCCGGCGAGACCAGCGCCATCTCGGCGAATTTGTTGAAGAATCCATCGCCCTGGCCGAACACGATGGAGGGGCGAACGATCACGGCGGCCGGGATCAGCTCGCGCACGGCCTGTTCGCCCATGGCCTTGGTGCGGGCGTACTTGGACTCCGAGTCGATGTCCGCGCCGAGCGCCGACATCTGGACCATCCGGCCGATGCCCAGTTCGCGGGCCACGGCGGCGATGTTGCGCGAGCCCATGGCGTGGACGGACTGGAACTTCTGGCGGCCGGTCTCGTAGCCGACGCCGACCAGGTTGATCACCGCCTGGGCGCCGTTCAGGGCGCGCCGGACCGAAGCCTCGTTGCGGATATTGGCCTGGACGACCTCGATCTGCCCGACGTCGCCGCGCAGGCGCATGGTGTGGGCCAGATGCGGCTGGCGGACCGCCACGCGGACCCGCAGGCCCTGCTTGGCGAGGGCGCGCACCACCTGGCTTCCGACGAAGCCAGAGCCGCCGAAGACGGTGACCAGATCCTGCATGCGATTGGCGTCTTTAGAGAGTGTGTCCGGAAGAGGCCCGGATAGACGATGCGCGCCCGCGCCGCAATGCGACATGCAAAAGCCGAACGGAGCCGTTGACCGCGAAATCACACTGCCCTAAGGAAGCGCCCTCGCGCGATCCGGCGGATCGGGCCCAGGTGGCGGAATTGGTAGACGCGCTGGCTTCAGGTGCCAGTGGCTTAACGGCCGTGAAGGTTCGAGTCCTTTCCTGGGCACCATCCGCCGGACGCGCGTAGGGCTCCTTGCTTCTCAAGCTGCTTCCGGCCGGTGAGGCCGAGCCTTTCGCGGGCGCCGTGCGCCTCTCTATAGTGAACGGCCTATCTCGAGCGTCGGAGCGAGCGACCTTGGCGAACTTCCTTCATGAGGGCGACCTGCCGGCCGGTGTGTTCGCGGGCGCGACCTCGGTGGCCATCGATTCCGAGACCATGGGCCTGCGGCTGGGGCGCGATCCGCTCTGCGTGGTCCAGCTCTCGGCCGGCGACGGCGACGCCCATGTGGTGCGGCTGAACCGCCCGGCCTACGATTGCCCGAACCTGAAGGCGCTGCTGGTCGATCCGGCGGTGACCAAGATTTTCCATTTCGGCCGCTTTGATATCGCCATGTTCCATCTCCATCTGGGGGTGATGACGGCGCCGGTCTACTGCACGAAGATCGCGTCCAAGTTGGCGCGCACCTATACCGACCGTCACGGGCTGAAGGACGTCTCCAAGGAACTGCTCGGGGTCGACATGTCGAAGGCGCAGCAGAGCTCGGACTGGGGCGCGGCGACGCTGTCGCCCGACCAGCTCGCCTACGCGGCCTCCGATGTCCTGCACCTGCACGCCCTGCGCGCCCGGCTCGACGAGATGCTGGTCCGCGAGGGCCGCGACGACCTGGCCAAGGCCTGTTTCGACTTCCTGCCTCACCGCGCCGCCCTCGACGTTCGCGGCTGGGAAGAGGTCGACATCTTCGCCCATTCGTGAGGCGCCCTTGAGCGTCAGCCACATCGCCGAGGCCAAGGGCCCCCGACGGGAGGCCTTCGAGAGCTGGCGCAAGCGTTCGCGGCTGGTGCGGCGGATGCGGGTCATCCTGCCGGTCTGCATCGCCCTGATCATGGCCTCGATGGTCGGCTTCGTGATCCAGGCCGGCGTGGTCGGCCAGAAGGTCAAGTCGAACGACGCCGACGCGCCGATCCAGCTGATCAATCCGCGCTTCGTCGGGCGCGACAAGAAGGGCCGCGCCTTCGTGCTGACCGCCAAGACCGCCACCCGCGATCCCAAGGACTATCAGCGCGTCCTGCTCGACACCCCGATGCTGGTCCTGGACGAGGAGGGCGACCGGCCCGTACGCGTCTCGGCCAAGGCCGGGGTCTATCGCGAAGAGGCCAAGGTGCTGAACCTCGAGGGCGGGGTGAAGCTGAACGGCGGCGACCTGAATTTCACCACCGCGTCCTCGGTCTTCAACACTGCGACCGGCGAACTGGAAGGCCACGGCGAGATCCAGGGCGCGGGAGCGCTTGGCGAAATCATCGCCAAGTCCTATGGCGTGTACGACAAGGGCGAACGCATGGTGTTCAAAGGCGGCGTGCACTCTCGCATCGAGTCGAAGTAGGCTCAGGGCTGCTGGAACCAAGACACGGGCATGATCGGGCTTTCGGACATGAAGCATTGGGCGGTGGCGGCGTTCGCGTGCGGGTTGGCGGTCAGCGGGCCCGCGGCGGCCCAGCTCGCCCAGAACTCGGACGCCCCGGTGGATATCACCGCCGACGAGCTGGAAGTGGTCAACACCCAGTGCCTGGCGATCTACAAGGGCGCGGCCGAGGCCCTGCAGGACACGGTGCGCCTGCGGGCCGACGTGCTGAAGATCTATTACAAGCCGGCCGCGGCCGGCGGCGGCGCGGGCCCTGCGGCGGGCTCGGGCCGCTCGGGCACGGGCGCGAACTGCGGCAGCCTGATGGACCACATGGAGGCCATCGGCTCGGTCTACTATGTGACCCAGGACCGCCGGGTGCGGGGCGACAACGCGCTCTATGTGGCGGACGCCGACACCATCACCATCACTGGCGACGTGGTCGCGGTGCAGGGCCAGAACGTGCTGACCGGCTCCAAGCTGGTGATCAACGTCAATACCGGCGACGCCCAGATGCACAGCCCGGGCGGCGGCCGCGGCAAGCCCAACCGCGTGCGCACCGTGCTCTATCCCAAGCAACAGCAACAGCAGCAGCCGCCGGCGGGTCAGGCCGCCGCGCCGCCGCGCTAGGGGCCGTCTTGAAGCCCGAACGCTTCGATCCTTTGCCCGGCCTGGCCGGACAAGGCCTGGTGGTCGACAATATCGGCAAGGCCTTCCGCGGCCGCACGGTGGTGAAGGGCGTGACCCTGCAACTGCGCCGCGGCGAGGTGCTGGGCCTGCTCGGCCCCAACGGCGCGGGCAAGACCACCTGCTTCTACATGATCACCGGCCTGATCCCGGCCGACTACGGCGCGATCTATCTGGACGGCGAGAACATCACCGCCCAGCCGATGTACCAGCGCGCCCGCATGGGCGTGGGCTACCTGCCGCAGGAAACCTCGATCTTCCGCGGCATGACGGTGGAAGAGAACATCATGGCGGTGGTGGAGCTGCGCGAGCAGAACATCGGCCGCGCCCGCACCACCGTCTCCGGCCTGCTGGAAGAGCTGCACATCGACCATCTGCGCAAGGCGCCGGCGGTGTCGCTGTCGGGCGGTGAGCGGCGGCGTGTCGAAATCGCCCGGGCGCTCGCCTCCGAACCTTCCTTCATGCTGCTGGACGAGCCCTTCGCCGGGATCGACCCACTGGCCATCGCCGACATCCGCGAGGTGATCGGCTACCTGAAGAACCGCGGCATCGGCATCCTGATCACCGACCACAATGTCCGCGAGACGCTCGACATCATCGACCGCGCCGCGATCATCCATGCGGGCGAGGTGCTGTTCGAGGGCACGCCGGCCCAGATCGTCGAGGACCCCGAGGTCCGCCGCGTCTATCTGGGCGAACATTTCGGCGGCTGATCCGTCACCTTGGGCGTTACCGCATGATGCGCCGCCTGCTGAAAGCTCTCGAAACCCGCGCCCTGCTGATCTGGCTGGTCGGCGCCGGCGCGGTCTGGGCGTTCGTCAGCATCGGCGGCGAGGTGATGGAAGGCGAGATGGACGCCTTCGACCGGCGCATCCTGCTGGCCCTGCGCAACCCCGCCAATCCCTCCGACCCGATCGGTCCGCGCAGCTTCGAGGAATCGATGCGCGACATGACCGCGCTCGGCGGGGTGACCTTCCTGACCCTGCTGACCATCACCGCCACCCTGGTGCTGGTCCTGCACGGCCGCTGGCGCCGCGCCCTGATCTTCTCCGGCACGGTGATCTGCGCCGACATCTCCAGCGAGATCCTCAAGCGCGTCTATGACCGGCCGCGCCCGGACCTCGTGCCGCACGGCAGCTACGTCTATTCGCAGAGCTTCCCGAGCGGCCATTCGACCATGGCGGCCGCCACCTACCTGACGCTCGCCACCATCGTCGCCAGCCTCGAGCCGCGGCGGGCCACCAAGGTCCTGGCCTATGTCCTGGCCCTGGCGGTCATGGTCCTGGTGGGGTTCAGCCGGGTCTATCTGGGCGTCCACTGGCCGACCGACGTGCTGGCCGGCTGGTGCCTCGGGACCGGCTGGGCGATGGTCGCCTGGGTCCTCATCAACCGGTTCAGCGCACCGGAACCCGCGCGCCGGCCCTGATCCGGGGCGTGGGCGGCTTGCCTTCCCCGCGACCGGCGGGCCAAGGTCCCGCCCAAGATTTTTGAGAAATTTCTAGGGAGGGGTTTTGCCGTGGCCGCCACGCCGAAGAACGCCGTCGTCATCCTGCTGGACAGCCTGAACCGGCACATGCTGGGCGCCTATGGCGGGACCGAGTTCGAAACCCCCCATCTCGACGCCTTCGCCAAGACCGCGATGCGGTTCGACAACCATCACACCGGCTCGCTGCCCTGCATGCCCGCGCGCCACGACATCCTCTGCGGCGCGCTGGACTTCCTGTGGCGGCCCTGGGGCTCGGTGGAGCTGTGGGAAGACGCCATCACCTACGAGCTGCGCAAGGCCGGGGTGGCGACCCAGCTGATCAGCGACCACCCGCACCTGTTCGAGACCGGGGGCGAGAATTATCACTGCGACTTCACCGCCTGGGCCTATGAGCGCGGCCACGAGGGCGACGCCTGGAAGACCCGGCCCGATCCCTCCTGGGCCGGCGCGCCCAAACAGGAGGGCCGGCCGCACATCCCTTACGACGACAGTCGCGGCTGGTTCAAAGGCGAGGCCGATTTCCCCGGCCCCCGCACCATGGCCGCGGCGGCGAAGTGGATCGAGGACAATGCCGGCTGGCACGACCGCTTCTTCCTGTTCGTCGACGAGTTCGATCCGCACGAACCCTTCGACACGCCCGAGCCCTGGGCCTCGAAATACGATCCCGACTGGGAAGGCCCGCACCTGATCTGGCCGCCCTATATGCGCGGCGCGATCGCCAAGGGCGTGCTGTCGGAGCGCGACGCGCGCCAGCTGCGCGCCAGCTACGGCGGCAAGCTCAGCATGATCGATCACTGGCTGGGCAAGGTGCTGGCCGCCATCGACGCCAAGGGCCTGACCGACGACACGGTGGTGATGATCTGCACCGACCACGGCCACTATCTCGGCGAGAAGGACATCTGGGGAAAGCCGGGCGTGCCGGTCTACAACACGCTGGGCCACATCCCGCTGATGATCCGCCATCCGGGGATCGCGCCAGGCGCGTGCGATGCGCTGACCACCAGCGTCGACCTGTTCGCCACCCTCTGCGACCTGTTCGGGGTGCAGGTCCGCCAGCGGACCCACGGCAAGTCGCTGCTGCCGCTGATGCGTGGGGAAGTCCCCGGCGTGCGCGACTGGCTGCTGACCGGCGTCTGGGGCCGCGAGGTGCATCTGGTCACCCCGACCCACAAGTACGCCCGCGGACCCGCCGGGGCGAACGCGCCGCTGTCGATGATGTCGAACCGCTGGTCGACCATGCCGACCCACGTCGTCGACAAGTATGTCGCCCTGCCCCTGCCGGACGACCGCGCCTTCCTGGACAAGATGCCCGGCGCGACCGTGCCGGTGATCCACCAGACCTTCGACGCCAACGACCCGATCCCGTTCTGGGCGCGCAGCAAGCCGTCGGGCAACCACCCGTTCGACCGCCGCGAGG
>CAMFHW010000218.1 GCA_945952175.1 uncultured Phenylobacterium sp.
GGCGGGGTGGCTGCGGGTGCGGGGGCGCGAGCGCGGCGGGCGAGAGCGAGAGCATCGCCGCGGGGGGGGGGGCGACCGTCGGGCGCGCGATCGGCGAGATGCCGCAATTCGCCGCCGGGCAGGGCATGACCGAGGTGGGCGACGTTCAAGGTGCGACGGGGTTCTCGGGTGGTCAGGCCTATGGCGACCTCCGCGGCCTGGGCGCCAACCGCACCCTGGTGCTGCTCGATGGCCATCGTCTGCAGTCGTCGAACCCGAACGGATCCATCGATCTCAACACCATCCCGACCTCGATGGTCGAGAATGTCGAGGTGATCACTGGCGGGGCCTCGGCCGTCTACGGCTCCGACGCCATCGCCGGCGTCATCAACTTCAAGATCCGCCGCCATTTCAACGGGCTGGAGGTGAGCGCCACCCATGGCGCGACGACCAAGGGCGATGGCGAGACCAACCAGGTCAGCGCGATCATTGGCGGCGACTTCGATGATCATCGTGGGAACGCCGTGCTCGGCCTGGAATATTCAGAGCGCTCCGTGGTTCATGGCGCCTCGCGACCGTTCTTCGCCAATATCCGCCAGCTGGCGCGGCCCGCCGAGGGCATTGTTCCGGCCGGCACGTTTGGGACGCCGCCGACGATCGCCGCCGTCAATAGCGTGCTCGCCCTCTATCCCGGGACTACGCCGATCGCCGGTTCCGGCCCCTACGTCGGTGCGGTCGGGGTCAATGCCGACGGCTCCATCTTCACCGATCGCGCCGGGACCAACTGCGTCCAGAACTATCGCGGGCTCGGCGCGACCAAGGGCGTGAACATCAGCGCCAACTGCAGGCAGGTCCAGGTCGCGCTCGGCCAGTATTTCGCGCTCCAGGTGCCGCTGACCAAATACAACCTGTTCGCCCGCGGCGAGTACGAGGTGACGGACCACATCACCACCTATGGCCAAGCATATTTCATGCACTCGTCGGCGCGCGACGAGACGGCCGGCGGCTCCACCGCGGCGGGCAAGTTCTTCTACGTGCCGCTGAGCAACCCGTTCCTGAACGGCAATGCGGCCCTGATGACGATCCTGAACTCGCGACCGACCGATCCGTCCAACCCAAGCGCGACCACCCAGCCCCTGCCGCTGGTCAAGCTGTTGTCGATGAGCGGCAACCGGATCCAGACGTTCGATTACGATGTCTACCAGCTGTTGGGCGGCCTCAAGGGCGACATCCCCAACACGTCATTCAGCTGGGACCTGTTCGGCTCCTATGGGCGAGACCTCTATACGAACACCCAGCAGAACGACACGAGCAAGGCGGCGATTGCGACGATCCTCAACGGGACGGCCAACTTCACCGGCTCGACCGGCTCCTGCATTGGCTATGCTTGGAATCCTCTGGGCGCCAATCCTCTGAGCCCCGGCTGCCGCGAATACGCGGTCCGCGAAAACCACAACACCAACACCATCATCCAGAAGGACCTGGAGGCGACGATCCAGGGGAAGGTTTGGGACTTGCCGGCCGGCGAGCTCCGCTTCGCCCTGGGCGCCGACTACCGCAGCACCCGCTTCGACTATCGGCCGGACCACGCCCTGACCATCCTCGACACCCCATCCTACGACACGGCGGTGCCGACCTCTGGCCAGCAGTCGGTGACCGAGGGCTTCGGGGAGCTGCTGATCCCGGTCCTGAAGGACATGCCGTTCGCCCAGGATCTCTCGCTTGATCTCGGCTATCGCCATTCCGAGTACGACCGCGTGGGCGGCACCGACGCCTGGAAGGCCGATGTCAGCTGGACGCCGATCCCCACCTTGCGTTTCCGTGGCGGCTACCAGACGGCGTTGCGGGCGCCGAGCGTGGGCGAGCTTTTCGCCCCGACCATCACCGGCGCCCTGAATATCGGCTCGCCGCCCAGCGCCGGCGATCCCTGCTCGGTCGCCAGCAACTTCCGGACAGGCCCCAATGCGGCCAAGGTGGTGGCTCTCTGCCAGGCGCAGGGCGTGCCGGCGGCTCTGCTCCCGGCCTATACCTACGGGATCGACTCCGTCCACGGGACGTCTGGCGGCAATCCTGACCTCAAGCCGGAAACCGCGAACACCTATTCTCTGGGCCTGGTCTGGACGCCCCGGTTCGACAATCCGCTGTTCGAGAACCTGCAGCTCTCGGTCGACTACTACAATATCAAGATCCAGGACGCCGTGGGCACGCTCAGCCTTACGTCGATCCTGCCGCGATGCTTCAATTTCGACGGCGTCAGCAACCCGGCCTATGCGGTCGACAACGTCTATTGCCGCCAGATCACCCGCGACAAGGCGACGGGCGACATCGTGCTCGGCAAGGAAGGCCTGCTGAACCTCGCGACCTATTCCACGGACGGGGTCGACGCGCAGTTCGATTGGCGCTTCGATCTGGCGGCCGTGGGCCTCCCGGACGACGCCGGGAAGATCCGGATCAGCTCGGTGGCGTCCTACCTGAACAGCTTCAAGGTCGCCGCCCTGCCGGGCTCGCCGGTGCTCGACTATGCGGGCAGCATCGGCAACGCCTCGGTCGGCCCCGAGATCGCCCACCCGCGCTGGAAGGCCAACACGACCTTCGGCTACACCTGGGGGCCGGTCTCCGCAGCGCTCCATTGGCGCTACATCGACAAGATGAAGCACTCCGACCTGGTCGCCAGCTCTACCGCCACGACGCCGGGCGTGCCGGCCTACAACTATTTCGACGCCGATGTGCACTGGAAGATCCTCGACAAGTACGAGGTCTCGGCCGGGGTCACCAATCTCGGCGACAAGGGCCCGCCCTTTGTCAGCGGCCAGCCCCTGACCACGGACTCGGCGACTTACGACATCATCGGAAGGACCTACTACATCACCTTGAAGGCCAAGTTCTGACCGGTGTGAGGTGGGCCGGGGCGGGGCGATGGAGAGGCCCCCTCCGCCCTGTCTCAGCCCGGCCGGCTGGGCGTGGGCGTCGACCCCAGGGCGCCCGCGCCCGCCGGAACCTCGCCCTGCGCGTTGGCGCATGGCGGGAAGGGGCTGGCGGTTGCTCCTCGCCGCGGGAGGTCGCGTGATGACGCCTCGAGATCGAGCAAGCGTGGCGCCGGACATCGAAGGAAAGGCCGTCGGGCGAATGGGTGCGGGCGGTCCCATTCCACCACCCTAGGTCAGCATAGACGACCTCAACCCGACATCACTCGGGGATTGGGAAAACACAATGATTTCGTCACGGATCTGAATCCGATCAATCGCCGATCGGTCTTATGCCGGACCTACCCCTCCTCGCACAGCAAGTGGAGGGATGGCATGGCCTGGCGGACGTCGACCTTGATGGGGGCCGCCTCGGCTCTGGCCTTGAGCGCACCCGCGATCGCGGCGGACGGAGCCAGCGACACGACGGTGGAGAGCGTCGTGATCACGGCGCCTCGCCAGGCCGACCAAGCCCGGCAGGTGCAGTTCGAAGCGCCGAACATCGTGAATGTCCAGTCTGCCGAAGCGATCGCCAAATACCCCGACTTCAATGCCGCGGAGGCCCTGGGCCGCATGCCCGGGATTTCGCTTTCGAGCGACACGGGGGAGGGGCGTTTCGTCGAGATCCGCGGCCTGGACGGCAACCTGAACGGCGCCACCTATGGCGGGGTCGTCTTGCTCAACACCAATCCCGGCGGGACCTATTTCAGCGGCGGCGGTCGCGCCGTGGAGTTCGACACCATCCCGACCGGCGCCATCGATGGCTTGGTGGTGATCAAGACCGGCCTGCCAGACCATGATGCGGAGGGGCTCGGCGGCACGATCGAGCTGACGCCCCGCACGGCCGCGACGATCGAGCGGTCGTTCCTCGAGGCGACCCTGGGCTGGGGCTATGAGGCCGCCCACGACCATACCGGCCCGTTCAACGCCGAGTTCGCCCTCGGCAGCCGTTTCGGTTTCGTCGACGGCCATCTCGTCACCGCCTCCGAGGCCAAGCCCGGGACGGGCTTCGTCAGCAACGGCGCGCCCTTCTCTTTCGTAATCACCGCGTCGCGGCGCGACGATCGCCGAGGGTTCGATGACATCGAGGGCGACTATCTGGATGATCCGACCATCACCTCGGCGTCCGGGCCGGCCTTCAGCGCCAAGCAGGTCGACAAGGCCATGGCCGATATCCAGCTGCGCCGGTACGACTATCACCGGCGGCGGTTCGGCTATGGAGGGGAGTTCGACTTCCAGCCCAACGAGGACCACGCCTACTACCTGCGCGCCTCTGTGGCCGGCTATACCGAGCAGGTGACCAAGAACCGGCTGACCTATGACAGCCTGGACCAAGCTCTAGGCGTCGATCCGGCTCATCCGGCCACCACCTACGTCACCCAGTCCGACCTAAGCCTGAAAGGCACGGATGAGCAGGAAACTCATCGCAATCAGGTTTTCGCCATAGGCGGCCGCGATCGGTTCGGTGACCTGCAGATCGACTATCGCGCGGCCTATTCCCGAGCGACCTTCAACATCGGCTACAATATCAACACCACCTTCAAGGGCCCTACGGCGGCGGTGACCTTCGACAACATCACCGACGCCAACCACCCGCGCATCACGATCACCGATGGGACCGATCCCAACAACGGCGCGCTCTACAGGTTCACCAAGCTCACCAACGGGACCGATCGCGACCTCGACGAGGAGTGGTCCTACGCCGCCAACGCCAGCCTGCCGGTCCACTGGCTCGGCGAGGACGACAAGGTGCAGGGCGGGGTGAGCGTGCGTCTGCGCGAGAAGACCGCCCACCATTTCGACCAGTCGTTCAAGCTCCCGTCGGGCTTGACCCTGGCGAGCTTCTCCGGCCCAGCGGTGACGGACTTCTACGAAGGTCGCTATACCAATGGCCCGCGGATCGACCGCCACGCCATACGCGCGCTCGCGGCCGGCGGCGGGGGTGTGACGCCCGGGGCCCTGGTCGAAGACCCATCCGCCTATTTTGACGCCAAGGAGAACATCTACGCCGCCTATGGCCAGTATACCGGCCAGGTCGGGCCCTGGGGCTTGCTCGCCGGCGTTCGTGTTGAAAAGACCGAGGCGACCTACAACAACAACGCCTTCGACCAGACTGGCGCCCTGATCGGACCCGAGAGCCGCCACGCGGACTACACCGACTTCTTCCCGACCCTTCAGCTGCGCTACACCCTGGGTCCGAAGATGATCCTGCGGGCCACTTATTCGACCGGAATCGGCCGGCCCGGTTTCAGCCAGATCGCCAAGCCGACCACGATCGACAGCGACAACAACATCATCACCACCGGCAACCCGAACCTGAAGGCGACCAAGGCCAATAGTTTCGACCTTACCTTCGAATACTACCTGGCCGAGGGTGGCATCCTGCAGCTCGGCGCCTTCGATAAGGAGTTCGAGAACTATGTGGTGGCCCAGCGCCGCCAGGGGACGGATCCGCGCCTGCCCGGAACGGTCACCTTCTTCACCTTCGGCAACATCTCCTCGTCCTATGCCCGCGGGATCGAGGCCGCCTACAGCCAGCGCTTCGCCTGGCTTCCCGAACCCTTCGCCGGCCTCGGGCTCGAAGCCAACGTCACCGCCGTGGATAGCCAGGGCGAGATCCGCCCGGGCGAGAACGTCACCCTGCCGGGGACGTCTCAGATGACTTACAACCTCGCGGCCTTCTACGAGGCCCACGGCCTCCAAGTGCGGCTTTCCGAAGAGTACGTTGGAAAGACCCTGTTCGTGGCGGGCGGATCCCGAGACAGCGACGTCTTCGAGGACAAGCGCCTGACCCTGGATTTCACCTCCAGCTACCGCGTGACCGACGCCTATACGGTCTATTTCAACGCCAAGAACCTGACCAATGAGCCGTTGCGCTTCTACGAGCGGGCGAAGGACCGGCCGATCCAGCGTGAGATCTACGATCTCACCTACGAAGCCGGAATTCGTTGTAAGTTCTGACTGTTGTCGTCCTTGGAGCCGATAAAGATGTCCGCCATATTCAAACTTGCCTTTGCCCTCGTCTGCGGGACCCTGACCGCTTCGGCTGCGAACGCTGCGGCTGTCGATCTGGCGGTGAGCGGTGAGATCGCCGGGCCCGACGGCGGATGGGACTACGCCACGTTCGATCCGTCGCATCGGCGGCTCTATCTGAGCCGGTCCGACGGCGTCCTGGCCGTCGATGTCGACACGGGAAAGGTGACGCCAAGGCTGGTCGCCGCCCAACGCACCCATATCGCCGTTCCCGTGAATGAGGGGCGCGAGCTGCTCGTGACCTCGGCTCCCGTGGGCGCGCTGATCGCCGACGCGACCACGGGGGTGGTGCGCGCCACGATCAAGACCGGTTCGAAGCCGGACGGCGCCTTCCTGGAGCCGAGTTCTGGTCTGGTCTGGGTGCTCGACAACGCCGGCGGCGGTGTGGCTCTGATCGACCCGAAGGCCGGCGCCCAGGTCGGCGCCATCGCGGTGCCCGGCGCCCTTGAGAGCGCGGCGCTGGACGGCGCCGGCAGGGCCTACATCAATGTCGAGGACCGCAACGAGATCGCCGTGGTCGACGTGGCTGCGCGCAAGCTGGTGGCGGAATACAAGCTGCCGGGCTGCGAAGAACCCAACGGCTTGGCCTATGGCGAGGGCCGACTGGTGGCGGCCTGCGCCAATCAGGTCGCCGAGGTCGTCGATCCCAAGTCCGGCAAGGTGTTGGCGAAACTGCCGATCGGCCCGCGATCCGACACGGCGCTCTATGATCCCGCGCGCAAGGTCGTCTATGTGCCGACGGCGGTCGACGCCAAACTGACCCTGATTTCGCCGTCGGAGGCGCGCGTGGTCGGTACGGCGACAACCCATACCGGGGCCCGGACCCAGGCGCTGGACCCGAAGACCGACACCCTCTACCTGCCGGCCGCCGACTATGCGCCGCCGGCACAGGCGGGTGGGCGCCCCGTGCCGGTTCCCGGCACATTCCGCATCCTCAAGGTCACGGCGCGCTAAGCGACGGTGGCGTTGGCGCGGCCCGGCGCGCTATCGCCGCTCCGGCGCGCGGACTAGGATCTGTGGACTCTAGGGATTCCGGTTTGGGTCGAAGCGTGATTCAAG
>CAMFHW010000219.1 GCA_945952175.1 uncultured Phenylobacterium sp.
GAGATTGCCTCTTGTCTCGTGGGCTCGGAGATGTGTATAAGAGACAGGACCTGGAGGCGACGATCGGCAAGGAACAGGCCGCCTTCGACGCCCTGCTGGAAAAGACCAAGGCGATCGCCTCGGCCGAGGGTAAGCCGAGGTGGACGGCGCTGGGCCAGGACTGGGCGCGGCTGATGGAGGTGCACCATCGCATCGTCGCGCTGATCGACGCCGGCCAGCAATCGCAGGCCGCCGCCATGTCGATGGGCGAAGGCCGCCAGCACGTGCTCGCCGCGTCCGCGACCGTTCAGGAACTGGTGGACCTGTCGCACGACCAGCTGCAGGCCTCGAGCGCGCAGATCGACGAGGACTATGACCGGACCCTGAAGCTGCTGATCTCGGTGGCGGTGGTTTCGGTGCTGATCGCGGCCGGGGCGGCCTTCTGGATTTCCTGGACCGTGAGCAAGGGCCTGACCCGCGCTGGCCAGGCGGTCGCCACCGTCGCCGAGGGCGACCTGACCAATACGGTCGAAATCACCACCCGCGACGAGATCGGCGACCTGCTCGGCCATGTGAACGTGATGATCGAGCGTCTCCGTGGAGTTGTGGCGGATGCGATCTCGGCGTCTGAGAACGTGTCGTCTGGGAGCCAGGAGCTGTCGGCGGCGTCGGAGCAGGTGAGCCAGGGGGCGACGGAACAGGCGTCGTCGGCGGAAGAGGCCTCGGCCTCGATGGAGCAGATGGCGGCGAACATCAAACAGAACGCCGACAACGCCGCCCAGACCGAGAAGATCGCCCGCCAGTCGTCGAAGGACGCCGAGGTGAGCGGGGAGGCGGTGCGCCGGGCGGTGGACGCGATGCAGACCATCGCCGAGAAGATCACCATCGTTCAGGAGATCGCCCGGCAGACGGACCTGCTGGCGCTCAACGCGGCGGTGGAAGCCGCCCGGGCCGGTGAGCACGGCAAGGGCTTCGCGGTGGTGGCCTCGGAGGTGCGCAAGCTGGCGGAGCGGAGCCAGACGGCGTCCACGGAGATCGGTTCGCTGTCGTCGGACACGGTGAAGGCGGCGCAGCAGGCGGGCGAGATGCTGGCCAGCCTGGTGCCGGACATCCGCAAGACCGCCGAGCTGGTGGCCGAGATCAGCGCCGCCTGCCGCGAGCAGGACATCGGCGCCAGCCAGATCAACGAGGCGATCCAGCAGCTCGACAAGGTGACGCAACAGAACGCCTCGGCCTCCGAGGAGATGAGCGCCACCTCCGAAGAACTCGCCGCTCAGGCCGAGGAACTCCAGGCCTCCATCGCCTATTTCCGCACCGACGCCAGCGGCGGCGCGGGCCGTCGGGCCACCATGCCCGCGCCACGGCCCGCCACGTCGAAGCCGGTCGCTCTCAAGGCCGCGCCGGCCCGCGGCAACCCGGTCGCCGCCCAGCAGGCGCGCGCCAAGGGCTTCGCCCTGGACCTCGCGCAGGGCGGTCCCGACGCGCACGACGCCGACTTCAGGGAATATGCGTGATGTCGGCGACCGAGCAGCAGTTCGTCACCCTGGGCCTCGGCGCCGAGGTCTTCGCCGTGCCCGTCGAGTTCGTCCGTGAAATCCTCGACTACGCCCAGCCCTTCGCGATCCCGGAGGGGCCGGACTACCTCCTCGGGCTGACCGACGTGCGCGGCCGCGCGACGCCGACCCTCGACCTGCGCCTCAAGCTTGGCCTGCCGGCGGTCCCGCCGAGCCTGTCGACGCGCATCCTGGTGATGGACGTGCCGCTGGACGGCCGGACCCTCTCGCTGGGCCTGGTGGCCGACCGGGTGATCGAGGTGGTGAGCATCGCCACCGACAGCATCGAGGCGCCGCCGGAGATCGGCGTGCCCTGGCGCTCGGACTATATCCGTGGCGTCGTGCGCCAGGCCCGCGGGTTCGTGGTGCTGTTCGACCTGGCGCGCCTGCTGACCAGCCAGGAAGCGGCCGCCCTGCCGGTGGAGCAGGCGGCTTGAGCGCCGCGGCCGCGCGGGTCGAGGCTGACGACGGGCCGATCGGATCCGACCAGCTCAGCAGCAAGAACTTCAAGCGTCTCGCCGAGCTGATCCACGGCTATAGCGGCATCAAGATGCCGGCCAACAAGCGCACCATGCTGGAGGGCCGCCTGCGCCGTCGCATGCGCGCCGTCCGGATCGCGACGCTGAACGACTATTGCCGCTACCTGTTCGAGGAGGACGGGCTCGACGCCGAGATCGTCCACCTGATCGACGCGGTCACCACCAACAAGACTGAGTTCTTCCGCGAGCCGGCCCACTTCCAGTTCTTGCGCAACAAGGCCCTGCCGGCCCTGGCCAAGACCGGCGGGCGCACGATCAAGGCCTGGAGCGCCGCGTGCTCGACCGGCGCGGAGCCCTACACCCTGGCCATGGTGCTGGAAGAACACCGGCGCGCGAACCGGCGGCAGGACTATTCGATCCTCTGCACCGATCTTTGCACCCAGGTTCTCGGGCAAGCCGTTACCGGCATATTCCCGGCGGCGATGATCGAGCCGGTCGAGCTGGACTTGCGCCAGCGCTATGTGATGCGCGCCAGGGAGGCGGGGCGGCACGAAGTGCGGATCGTGCCGGAATTGCGCGCCAAGCTGGCCTTCGCGCGGCTCAACCTGATGGACGACGCCTATCCCGTCGATCGGGACATGGACATCATCTTCTGCCGCAACATCCTGATCTATTTCGACAAACCGACCCAGTCCAAGGTGCTCAGCCAGCTGTGCCAGCACCTGAGGCCGGGCGGATATCTGTTCCTCGGCCACTCGGAGTCGATCGTCGGCATCGACCTACCGGTGCGCCAGATCGCCAACACCGTCTTCCAGCGCAGCTAGGTCCGCAGCCGTGTCCCGCAAGATCCGGGTCCTGATCGTCGACGACAGCGCCACCGTTCGCCAGACCCTGGGCTCGGTCCTGGAATCCGACCCCCAGATCGAGGTGATGGGCGTCGCTTCCGACCCCTATGTCGCCGCCCGTCGGATCCGCGACGAGATCCCCGACGTCATCACCCTGGACGTCGAGATGCCGCGGATGGACGGCATCACCTTCCTGCGCAAGCTGATGGCGCAGCACCCGATTCCGGTGGTGATGTGTTCGTCGCTCACCGAGGCGGGGTCGGAGACCCTGCTGCAGGCCCTGGAGGCCGGCGCGGTCGACGTGATCCTGAAGCCCAAGATGGGCGTGGCCGAAGCGCTGGCCGAAAGCCGAATCCGGATCTGCGATGCGGTCAAGGCCGCCGCCGGCGCGCGGATCAGCGGCCGCCGCGCGCCACCGCCGCCGGCCCATCATGTGGTCCGCGAGCCGGAGAAGAAGCTCAGCGCCGACGCCATGCTGCCGCCGCCCAGCGGCCGGGCGATGGCGCGCACGACCGAGAGCATCATCTGCATCGGCGCCTCGACCGGCGGGACCGAGTCCCTGCGCGAGGTGCTGGAGGCTCTGCCGGCCAACGCGCCGGGCATCGTCATCGTCCAGCATATGCCCGAGAAGTTCACCGCCTCGTTCGCCAACCGCCTGAACAGCCTCTGCGAGGTGGACGTGAAGGAGGCCGCCGACGGCGACGCGGTCCTGCGGGGGAGGGTGCTGATCGCGCCCGGCAACCTGCACACCATGATCGAGCGCAGCGGCGCCAACTACCATGTCTCGGTCAAGCCGGGCCCGCTGGTCTCGCGCCACCGGCCCTCGGTGGACGTGCTGTTCCGCTCGGCGGCGCGATCGGCCGGCTCCAACGCCGTCGGGGTGATCATGACCGGAATGGGCGACGACGGCGCCCGCGGCATGGCCGAGATGAAGCAGGCCGGCGCGCGAACCATCGCCCAGGACGAGGCGAGCTCGGTGGTGTTCGGCATGCCGAAGGAAGCCATCGCCCTGGGCTGCGTCGACCGCGTCGTGCCGCTGTCCCAGATCGCCGCGGAGATGCAGCGCCTCGCGGCCTCCCGCTAGGGCCGAAGCCCCGTGCGTCCCGGCGGTCGCCGGGATGAGCGGATTTGGGAATGGCCGCTAGAACAGGACGTCGTCGTCATCGGCCGGGGGCGGGGCCTCCGGCGCGGCGACCTCGAACGCCAGGTGAGCGGTGAGCGCGGCGTGCACCTCGCGCTCCTGCGCCATGGTGTAGGTCGCCGCCATCCTGGCCAGCAGCTCGCCCAGCGGGGCCTCCAGGTCGGAGACCACGGGCGCGCCATCGCCCGCGCAGGCGGCCAGGGCGTCGGCGGCTTCGTCGAGGACGATGCCGATCTCGCGCTGGAAGTGCAGGCGGCCCGAGGCGCGACGCAGGCTCTCGACCACGATTTCGCCCTGGCGCGCCAGTCCCGCGAGGTCGGCCTCGGTGGTGTCGCTGGCCTGCTTCAGGCGCTCGCCGACATCGGCGAGGGCCGCGCCGACCGCGGCGGAGAGGTCTTCGGCGTCGCCCATGGCGCCCGCGCCGGCGAGGCCCTCCAGGGCGCCCAGCGCTTCCTGCGAAGCCGTGTCCATCGCCCCGGCATGGGCGCGCAGCTCGATGGCGATCACGGCCAGCGGCTTGCCCACATCGCCGAGGCGGCTGCATTTCAGCGTGGTGTTCAGCGCCATCTGCTGGACGTCGGCCTTGATCGAGCGCAGGCCTTCGATCCGTTCAGTCAGCCGGGCGGTGGCCTCGCCGGCGGCGCTGCCCACCTCGCGGGCGCGGCTGTCGGCCAGGGCCATGTCGTCGACCAGGGCGAGGGCCTGGCCCACATGGTTCTCCAGGTGCCGCAGGAAGCTGTCGCCGCCGCTCTCGCCGCGGCCGAAGGCCAGGTCGCGCAGGCGCAGGATCTCGCTGGCGTCGTCGGCGATGCCGGCCATGGCCTGGCCGATCCGCGCCACGTCGCGGTGGAAGTCCTGGGCGGTGGCGCGCAACTGCTCGGCCAGCAGGCCATGGACGAAGGCTTCCAGCCGCTCGCGCTGGTCGGTTGAGAGACCGCCCTGGATGTCCAGCAGGTCCAGCGCCTGCGACACGTGCTCGATCCGCTGGCGGGTGATGTCGCCGATCTGCAGGGCGGCCAGCGCCGAGCCCATCTTCTTCTGCACGGCGCGGGCGAGGCTCGCGACCTGCTGCGCCGCCTGGGCGACGCGCTGGTGCTGGGCGACCATGGCCCGGGCGCTGGCGCTGAGGCCGTCGGGCACGGCGGGCAGCAGCCGGTCGCATTGCTGGGCCAGTTCGCGCTCATGGCCATGGGCCTCGCGGAACAGGTCCCGCAGGGTCTGGACCTCGGCGTCGAAGGCGTCGAGCTGGCCGCGGCCGAGCTCAATGCGGTCGCAGATCTCCTGGGCGAAGTCGGCGAAGGCCGGCCCGGCCGCGGCGATGCCGCCGGCGGTGATCTTGATGTTGATGGCGAAGACCCGGAGATAGGCCAGGGTCCGGCGCATGTCCTGGACCCCGCCGTCCAGGCGCTCGCCGGCGCCGGACAGGGTCTCGATCAGTTTCCGCCGGCCGTCGTGGCGGATCGGCAGGACCTTCAGGTCGCCGCCGGCGGTCTCCAGCTCGGCGGTCATGGCGCCCACGGCCTCGGCGTCGAGGGCGGCGCCCAGCTTGTCCAGGGAGGCGATCAGGCGGCCCAGGCCCTCGACCGCCTGGCCGAGCACCTCGCCGGCCTGCAGGAAGCGACCCTCGACCGTGCGGCGCGCGGCGTCGAGGCGGCCGGCCACATGCGAGGTCGGGGCGTTGTCGAAACGGATGGCGGCGGCGGTCAGGGGCATGGTGGTCTGGTCCTAGGCCTGTCCGACGGCGCGGACGCCATCCTCGACGGAAGGAGCGAGCGCGGCCTCGAGGGTCGCGAACAGGGTCTGGATGGTGATCGGCTTGGCGAGGTGTCGGTCGGCGCCGGCGGCGGCGCTGGCGGCGCGATGCTCCGGCGCGGCGTTGGCGGAGATCATCACCATGGGCGTACGCGAACCGCCGCGGGCGGCCTCGAGCCTGCGCAGTTCGCGGATGGCGGTCAGGCCGTCCATCACCGGCATCTGCATGTCCATCAGCACCAGGTCGAACGGCGCCTGGCGGAAGGCCTCGACGGCCTCGGCCCCGTTCTCGACGCCGACCACGTCGGCGAGCTCGGACATCATCAGCTGGATGACCTGGCGATTGGTCGGATGGTCGTCGGCGAGCAGCACCCGCAGGCCGGCCGGCGGCGCCTCGGCCATGGGGGCGTCGGCCTGGACCCGCGCCTCGGGGGCGGGGGCGAGCGGGATCTCGAACCAGAAGGCCGAGCCGCCGCCGGGACGGCTGTCGCAGTCCAGCCGACCGCCCATCCGCCCGACGATGTCCTTGGCGATGGAGAGGCCGAGGCCCGCGCCGTCGAACCGGCGGGTGAATGAGGCGTCGGCCTGGTGGAAGCGGTCGAACAGCCGGTCCTTGCCGGCCGGATCGAAGCCGATGCCGGTGTCGCGGACGCAGAACCAGGCGCTGTCGGGGTTGGTCCGACGGGCTTCGATCTCGACGCCGCCATGGTCGGTGAACTTGAGGGCGTTGCTGATCAGGCTGGTCAGCACCTGGCGGACGCGCGCCGCGTCGCCCAGGGCCATGCCGTCGAGATCGGTCGAAAGCTGGAGGTCGAGGGCCAGGCCCTGCTGCTCGGCGGCCAGGCGAAAGGGCGCGGCGAGGCTCCGGATCGTTTCGCCGACATGGAAGGGTTCCGCGCGGACGGCGATCTCGCCGGACTCGGCGCGGGCGATCTCCAGCACGTCGGACAAGAGGCGGTTCAGGGCCTCGGCCGACGCCCGGATCATGGCGGCGAGCTCGCGGGTCTCCGGCGCGGCGTCGCGGCGCGCCAGCATATCGGCCCCGGCCATGACGCCGTTCAGCGGCGTGCGGATCTCATGGCTCATATTGGCGATGAACGCGCTCTTGGCGCGGCTCGCCTGTTCGGCGGCCTGCAGCGCCGAGGCGAGGGATTCCTCGGCCGCCTTGCGGTCGGTGATGTCGTCGCCGATGGCCAGCAGATGGCGCGGTCCCAGGTCGTCATGCTGTCTCTTATACACATCTCCGAGCCCACGAGACAAGAGGCAATCTCG
>CAMFHW010000220.1 GCA_945952175.1 uncultured Phenylobacterium sp.
GCTGTTGTGGCTGGGCGGGATCGTGCTCTTCCTCGCCGTGGTGGCCGCGGTCGCCGCCCTCACCGGCTGGGTCTATGTCCAGAAGCACTACCTCGCCGACATGCCGCCCATGCCGGAGAAGGAGCAGCTCTATGCGCTGAACCGCGCGCCGGCGATCAAGTTCTTCGACCGCACCGGCAAGCTCATCGCCTCGCGCGGGCCGAACTTCGGCGAGCGGGTCACGCTCGGCCAACTTCCCTCCTACGTGCCCCGCGCCTTCCTGGCCGCCGAGGACCGCCGCTTCTACCAGCACGGCCCGGTCGACCCCATCGGCATCGCCCGCGCCGCCTACGCCAACCACAAGGCCGGCCGCGTGGTCCAGGGCGGCTCGACGCTGTCGCAGCAGCTCGCCAAGGGCCTGTTCCTCACCCCCGACCAGACCCTGAAGCGCAAGGCCCAGGAAGCGGTCATGGCCTGGCGCCTGGAACAGATGCTCTCCAAGGACCAGGTGCTCGAGCTCTATCTCAACCGCACCTATTTCGGCGCCAACGCCTTCGGGATCGACGGCGCCGCGCGGGCCTATTTCGGCAAGGGGGCCAACCAGCTCAGCGTCTCCGAGGCCGCCCTGCTGGCGGCCCTGCCCAAGGCGCCCTCGCGCATGGCGCTCACCAACAACATGGGCGCGGCCCTTCGCCGCCAGCACTTCATCCTCGACGCCATGGTCGAGGAGGGCTGGATCACCGCCCAGGAGGAGACCGAGGCCCTGCGCAGCCCGCCCAAGCTGCGCGCCGACGTCAACGCCAGCGACGGCGACATGGGGTACGCCCTCGACTACGCCACCGCCGAGGTGCTGAAGCTGGTCGGCCCCAACTCGCCCGACCTGATGGTGCGCCTGACCATCGACCCAGTGCTGCAGACGGCCGGCGGCCAGAGCCTGCGCGGCGTGATCAACGGCGAGGGCGCCAACCTGCACGTCAGCCAGGGGGCCTTGGTCGCCCTGTCCTTCGACGGCGCGGTGCGCGCCATGATCGGCGGCCTCGACTACGGCAAGAGCGTCTTCAACCGCGCCGCCCAGGCCAAGCGCCAGCCAGGCTCCAGCTTCAAGCCCTTCGTCTACGCCACCGCCGTCGAGCGCGGCGTCCTGCCCACCGATGTCCGCGTCGACGAGCCGATCAAGTTCGGAACCTGGACGCCCGAGAACTACGGCGGCGGCTATCGCGGCTCGGTCACGGTGGCCACCGCGCTCGCCCAGTCGATCAACACCGTGGCGATCAAGCTCGCCCAGGAGGTCGGCGGCCCGGCGATCAGCGATCTCGCCCGCCGCTTCGGCCTGACCACCATTCCGGCCGACCCGAACCTGTCCATCGCGCTCGGCGCCTACGAGGTGCCGCTGATCGAGATGGTCTCCGGCTTCCAGGTCTTCCAGAACCAGGGCCAACGGGTCGCGCCTTACATCGTCGACGAGATCGACACCCTGGACGGTAAGCAGGTCTACCTGCACCACACCGCCTCGCCGACCCCGGCCTACGACATCACCCACGCTTCGACCATGGTGCGGATGATGGAGGGCGTGATCACCTCGGGCACCGGAACGCGGGCCAATTTCGGCCGCCCGGCCGCGGGCAAGACCGGCACCAGCCAGAACTGGCGCGACGCGTGGTTCATCGGCTTCACCCCCGACGTCGTGGCGGGCGTCTGGGTCGGCAACGACGACGAGACCCCGATGCGCAAGGTGACCGGCGGCGTCCTTCCGGCCGAGATCTGGCGTCGGTTCATGGAAGTGGCCCACGCCAACCTGCCGGCCCGCGACTTCGACTGGCTCGTGCCCGATCCGGTCCCCGAGACCATGGTCACCGACGATGGATCCGGCGCGCCGCCGACGACCGACGACGGCGCCGGCGCCCCGCCGGCGGACGACGGCGGCAATCCGCGCGGCGCCTTCTACGACGAGTTGTCCCACGACTTCGACAACCCGCCCCGCGACAGGCCGGAGCGGGGCCGCGACGAGGAAGAACCGCCGCCACGAGAGGCTCAGCCCTACTGACGGCGACCGCCGAGGCTTGTTTCCGCGGCCGGGGCCTTTATGTGGGGCCCCGCATGAAGCCGCCCGTCCTCGCCCTGAAGGAGGTCCGTCTCGCCGACGGGCCCAAGATGCTGTTCGACGGCGTCGATCTCGGCCTCGAGCCCCGTAGCCGCGCCTGCCTGGTCGGGCGCAACGGGGCGGGCAAGACCACCCTGCTCAAGGTCCTGGCCGGCCAGATCGAGGGCGACGAGGGCGAACGGGTCGTCACGCCCGGCACGCGCATCGCCTATGTGCCCCAGGAGCCGGACATCTCCGGCCCGACCGTGCTCGACCACGCCACCGCCGGAGGCGCCCAGCCGCACGAGGCCGAGGCGGCGCTGGAGCTGTTCGGCATCGATCCCGCCAAGCCGAGCCAGGGCCTGTCCGGGGGAGAGATCCGCCGCGTGGCGCTGGCCCGCGCCTTCGCCGAGGACCCCGACGTCCTCCTGCTGGACGAACCGACCAACCACCTCGACATCCTGGCCATCGAGACCCTGGAGGGCCAGCTCGCCGCCAGCCGCGCGGCCATGCTGATCGTCAGCCACGACCGCGCCTTCCTCGAACGCGTCACCGGCCGCTGCTTCTGGCTTGAGCATCGCCGGGTCCGCCGCCTCGACCAGGGCTTTTCCGCCTTCGACGATTGGGTGGAGCGCATCCAGGCCGCGGAGGCCGAAGAGGCGCGGCGGCTCGACAAGCAGCTGGAGCGCGAGGAGTACTGGCTGCGCCGCGGCGTCACCGCCCGTCGCGCCCGCAACGAGGGTCGCCGCCGGGCCCTGCTCGACCTGCGCAAGGTCCGCGCCGAGCGAATGCGCGAGCAGCGGGGCGAGATGAATATCGGCCTCGCCTCCTCCGGCCTGTCGGGCCAGCGCGTGGCCGAGGCCAAGGGCCTGGCCAAGGCGTTCGGTGACCGCGTGCTGGTGAAGTCCTTCTCGACCCGCATCCTGCGTGGCGACCGCGTCGCCATCGTCGGCCCCAACGGCGCTGGCAAGACCACCCTGGTGAAGCTGCTGCTCGGCGAGATCGAGCCCGACGCCGGCTCGGTCAAGCTCGGGGTGAATCTGGAGATCGCCTATATCGACCAGGGCCGGGCCGAGCTGAAGCCCGACATGATGCTGCGCGACGTGCTGACCCCGCTCGGCGGCGACCAGGTGATGGTGCGCGGCCAGCCCCGCCACGTGATCTCCTACGCCAAGGACTTCCTGTTCACCGACGCCCAGATCCGCCAGCCGGTGAAGAGCCTGTCGGGCGGCGAGCGCAACCGCCTGCTGCTGGCCAAGGCGCTCGCCACCCCCGCCAACCTGCTGGTGCTGGACGAGCCGACCAACGATCTCGACATGGACACCCTCGACCTCCTGGAGGACGTCCTGGCCGACTACGAGGGCACCCTGATCCTGGTCAGCCACGATCGCGACTTCGTCGACCGCCTGGCAAGCTCGACCATTGCGCTGAACGGCCGGGGCGACGTGGTGGAGACACCCGGCGGCTGGCAGGACTTCCTGGGTCAGAATCCCGGCTTCTTCGGGCCGGTCGCCGCGCCGGCCGCGGCGTCCGCGCCGAAGCCCGCCGCGCCGCGGCCCCAGGCCGCCAAGCCGACCAAGCTGTCCTACAAGGACCAGCGGCGGCTCCAGGAGCTCGACGCAGCCCTCGCCGCCCTGCCCGACAAGATCGCCAAGCTGGAATCCGACCTCGCCGACCCGAACCTGTACGGCCGAGACCCGGCCGGCTTCGACCGTCTGTCGAAGGCGCTGGAGGCGACCCGGAACGAACTTTCCGCGTCCGAAGAGGAGTGGCTGGCGCTCGAGGAGCGGCGCGAGGCGTTGGAAGGCTGAGGATCGTCCGTCCACGCGCGATTGCTGTGGATAAGACAAGCTCTTGATTAACCTTGAGGTCTTCCGCGAAATCCCCGCCTTTTCCACAGCTTATGAACCGGGAGGCGGGCCTTCGTCCCCACGGAGGCGAGCGCGGGCGCTTGCTGCATAACGGTTTCGGTGGGAACGTCAAGCCGTCGAGAGGGACCGAGGCGCGGTTCGGACGGGCGACCGGACGAAGAAGCGAACGGGAGGTTCTCGGGAAGGCCGGCGAAGGGGCGACCTGGAGCCTGGAATTCCAACGAGGACACCGGTGCGACAGGAAGCTGCGGGGCGACCTGCGGCAGACGTCGAGGCCGACCTTACGGCACAGATCCCCCAACGGATCTGAATAGAGGGCGACGCTACGGGAAACCGAAGCGCCGCCCTCTTGCTATGCGGCCCGGCCCGATCCGCGCCAGACCCGTCAACCCGCGTTTGCCTTCCGCAAAAACCGCTCTAGGGTCCGTCCCCGTTCGTGTTGGGGACCTATCATGAAAGCCTTGCGCCTCCTCGCCGTCGCGGCCCTCGCCACCCTCGCCTGCGCCTGCTCCCCGGCCAAGCAGGAGGCTGGCGGGCGGCAGACGATCCGCTTCGCCACCGACTGGAAGGCCCAGGCCGAGCAGGGTGGCTTCTATGAGGCGCTGGCCAACGGCGAATACGCCAAGCGCGGGCTGGACGTGCAGATCGTCCAGGGCGGTCCCGGCGTGAACGTGCCCCAGCTGCTGGCCGCCGGCTCCGTCCAGGCCGGCATGGGCTCCAACAGCTTCATCGCGCTGAACCTGGCGAGCCAGGGCGTGCCGGTGCGCGCCGTCGCCGCCATGATGCAGAAGGACCCTCAGGTCCTGATCGCCCACCCCGACCAGGGCGTCGAGAAGATCGAGGACCTCAAGGGCCACCCGATCCTGCTGTCCGACGCGTCGGTCTCGGCCTTCTGGGTCTGGCTGCGCGCCAAGTACGGCTTCAACGACGCCCAGGTGCGCAAGTACACCTTCAACTCCGCGCCCTTCCTGGCCGACAAGAGCGTGGCCCAGCAGGGCTATGTGACCAGCGAGCCCTATACCCTGGAGAAGGAGGCCGGCCTGAAGCCCAAGGTGTTCCTGCTGGCCGACAACGGCTATCCCAGCTACGCCTCGATGATCCTGTTCCCGCAATCCCTGATCGACGAGAATCCGGAGGCGGTGAAAGCCTTCGTCGAGGCCTCGGCCAAGGGCTGGCACGACTATCTCTACGGCGATCCCAAGCCCGGCGACGCCCTGATCCGCAAGGACAATCCGGAGATGACCCAGGACGTCCTCGACCAGGCCCGCGCCAAGATGCGCCAGTACGGCATGGTCGACGGCGGCGACGCCAAGACCGGCGGCATCGGCGTCATGACCGCCGCCCGCTGGGAGGAATTCGCCAAGATGGCCATCGCCCAGGGCGTCTATCCGCACGATCTCGACGTCAAGAAGGCCTACACCCTGAGCTTCGTGGCGCCGGCGAAGAAGTGAGCCCCGTCGCCAGACTGGACGCCGTCGAGGTCGATTATGGCGGACGGGGCCGGGCGCTCGGCCCGTTCAGCCTGAGCGTCGAGGCGGGCGAGGTGCTGGCCCTGGTCGGACCGTCCGGCTGCGGCAAGTCCACGGCGCTGCGTCTGCTCGCCGGCCTGGAGGGGCCGACCCGAGGGACCGTCGAGCGCGCCGCCGGCCGCGGCGAGACGGCGGTCGTCTTCCAGGCCCCCACCCTCGCCCCCTGGCTCAGCGCCATCGCCAATGTCGCCCTGCCCCTGGAGCTCGCTGGAACGCCCGCCGCCGAGGCCCGCGCCCGCGCCGCCCAGGCCCTGGCCCGCGTCGGTCTCACCGGCGCCGAGCCGGCGCGCCCGGCGCAGCTCAGCGGCGGCATGGCCATGCGCGCCTCATTGGCCCGCGCCCTGGTCACCCAGCCGCGCCTGCTGCTGCTCGATGAGCCCTTCGCCGCCCTCGACGAGATCACCCGCCGCGCCCTGGCCGACGACGTCCTGAAGCTCTGGGCCGAGTCCCGCCCCGCCATCGTCTTCGTCACCCACAATGTCGAGGAAGCCGCCTACATGGCCGACCGCGTCGTGGTCCTGACCCGCGGCCCCGGCCGTATCGCCGGCGAGGTCGCCGTCCCCGGCGCCCTGCCCAGGCCGCCCGGCTTCCGCGCCACCGCCGGCTTCCGCGAGGCCGCCGAACAGGTCTCGACCCTGCTGGCCCAGGGCTCGGAGGCCGCCGCGTGAGGAAGCTCCTCAACGCCGTCGCGCCCCTGGCCCTCATCGCCCTGCTGCTCGTCGCCTGGGAGATCGCCTGCCGCGCGCTGCACGTGCCGGCCTACTTCCTGCCGACACCCTCGGCGGTGATCGCCGCCATCGCCGACGACACGCCCAACCTGGTCTCCGCCGCCTGGACCACGCTGTCGACCGCCCTGGTCGCCCTGGTGATCGCCAGCCTCGCCGCCCAGGCGCTGGCCCTCGTCATCGGCCTCAGCCCCATCCTGGAGCGCGCCGTCCGCCCCCTGGCCTCGGTGCTGCAAGTGACGCCGGTGGTGGCCATCGCGCCGCTGGTGGCGATCTGGGCGGGCATCGACCATCCGGAGCGCGCCGTGGTCGCTCTGGCCGTCCTGGTCGCCTTCTTCCCGATCTTTTCCGGCGCGATCACTGGCCTGCACTCCGCCGACCCCGACCTGGAGCGCCTGTTCGACCTCTATGGCGCGGGCGGCCTGCAGCGGGTGCTGCGCCTGCGCCTGCCGTCGGCGATCCCCTTCCTGCTGGAGGGCCACAAGGTGGGCGCGGGCCTGGCGGTGATCGGCGCCGTGGTGGCCGAGTTCGCGGCGGGCTCCGGCGGCATCCGCGGGCTGGCCTGGTGCATCCTCGACGCCGGCAACAAGCTGCAGACCGCGCGCATGATCGCCGCCCTGGTGGTGCTCGGCCTGATGGGCGTCGCCCTGCACGCCGCGCTGGACCGCCTGGAGCGCGCCGGCCTGAAATGGTGGCGCGGCCGTTAGGCTTAGGCGTTAGGTCAGGGTTAAGCCGCCGACATTAGCTTTGCGGCGTCATGCGTCTCGTGCTCGCCCTCGCCCTGTCCGCTCTCGGCGCCACGACCGCCGCCGCCCAAGCGGCCGGCGACCGCTATGG
>CAMFHW010000221.1 GCA_945952175.1 uncultured Phenylobacterium sp.
GACAGGGACTACAACGTCCCCACCGGCACGATCGACACCGACGGCTCGACGAGCGGGCAGGTCGGTACGGTCTCGTCCTCGGACTCAAAGACCAGCAGCGGCGGCGCCTGCCTGGCGATCCTCCTGATCCTGATCACCATCGGCATAGCCCTGCTCATCTACTGCATCGGGCAATGGACGACCGGCAAGAAGTGCGACCCGGCGGACTTCTTCAACACGCTGCAGGGCTCCGAGGCGCCCGATCCCCGCGACCCGAACACGGTCACCCAGCAACAGCTGCTGAGCATGGCCGATCCGGCGGCGGCCGCGCACATCTCGCAGGAGCTGTTCTCGCTGCAGATGATGCTCTGGCAGGGCTTCGACGCCTCCGCGGCCTTCCTCGCCGTCACCGGCCTGATCTATCCGGACGACCTGCTGCTGGCGTCCCCGCTCTATCAGCAGTTCCTCGCCACGCCGGTCCGAACCGTCTGGCCGCATCGCGAGGATCCGGGCGCCATCGACACCTACCAGGCCGATCCCGTCAGCGCCGCGGAACAGCCGACCGCCGAGCCGCCGTTCGGGGCCTATGAGACGCCGCTGGCCTTCGCCGGTCCCTGGTCGCCCCAGGCGCAGAGGTCCGGCGTGACGGTCGCGCACCGCGTGCTCGCCCAGATCCTCAACGGCGCGCGCGAGGAGCAGAACCTCGACCTGGATGCGGATCGCGGGTTCCGCCACCCGTGCTGGGAGCTGGCGGCCGGCGCATCCATCCAAGACCCTGTCCTGACCGTGGAGGTGCTCCCCTATGGCGCCGAATAGGACGACCGAAGGCCGGCCCCGCAAGCGCAAGGACGGCGATCGGAAAGACCGCGGGGGCGATGATCCGAAGGTCGGCACATATCTGGTGATCCCCTATTTCGCCGGCGATCGCGGACGGCCGGGCGTTGAGCGTCCGCTGGGCGCGAACGTCATCGATTGGCTCTGCCCGTCCATCATCGTGAACGACCAGCCGGGCCAGAACAGCTTCCGGCGCGGGGACCCCACGCGCGTCACCGTCGATGTCGGAAACTACGGCGCCGGCACGCTGACCGCTCCCGTCTACGTCCGGGTGTGGTGGTCGGACCCCACGACCGGCTTCACCACGCTGAACCTCTTCGGACAGGCGACGATCGCCGCGCCGAACGGCAAGGTCACACGGACGGGCGAGATCGTCGGCGTCATTCCCACGACCGCCCCAGCCCATGTCTGCCTGCTGGCGAACGTCTGGAGCCCGCTCGACACCGGCGCGAGTTCACCGACGCCCAATCCCGCCAACGACCGCAAATGGGCGCAGCTCAACGTCAACGACCTGACCGTCGCCGCGGGCCAATCGCTGCAGTTCATGTTCTGGGCGGGCAACTCGCTGGCGCGCGACGCGACGCTGGAGATTCGCGGCGGCGCCCTGTCGCGCGAAGCCCAGGCCGTCTTCCGGCGTCTGCGCCGGACGGATCAGCCACTGCCGGAAGGTGTCGAACTGAGCCTTCGCGACGCGCGCCAGCTTCACGACGCCGAGCGGAGGTTCGGCGAGCGCCCGCTGCATGTGACCCTGCGCCCGGGCGAGCGACGGCCGCTGTTGCTCTCGGCCGCGATCCCGCGCGACGCCCGGCCGGGCTCGACCGTGGTGATCGACGTCACCTCCACGAGCCTTGGCGACGAGGAGACCCGGACCGGCGCGATCGGCGTCGTCGCCCACATCCGCTGAGGCCGGGCCCTTCCGGCTCTCCCGAGGTCGTGCCAAGCTCGGCCGTGCGGCAGCGGGGGATCGGGGCCATGAACATCCGTCTTGGGCTCGGCCTCGCGGCCGCTCTCGGCCTGGCCGCCTGCTCGCCGGGCAAGACGCCGCCGGCGGCGCTGGACTGGGCCTATCCGAAGGCCGCGAAGATCGACTTCCCCGCGCCCCCGGGCTCCGGCCCCTATCACGTGGCCGGCAGCACGCTCAGCTTCACCAAGGCCCAGATGCAGAGCGACGATCCGGTCGCCGACTGGTTCCCGGAGCGTCATCCGGTCCCGCCCTATTCGGTGAACCGCCAGGGCAAGGGCGAGCCCCTGCCCTGCGCCGAATGCCATCTGCACAGCGGCCAGGGCTTCCTGGGCGCCGCCGACCTCAACGGCCTGCCCGCCGCCTACATCGTCGCCCAGGTGAAGGCGTTCCGCGTGGGCGACCGCAGTTCCTCGGAGCCCAGCCGCCAGGCGACCCACGAGATGGCCGAGGTGGCGAAGGGCGTGTCGGACAAGGGCTTGGCGGAGGCCGCCGCCTACTATGCCGCCCTGCCGCGGCCGGTGCGGCTCAAGGTCGTGGAGACCGATCTCGTTCCGCGCACACGGCCCAACTATTTCGGCTGGCGGGACCTCGTGCCCGGGACGGCGCGTGAGCCCATCGCCGGCCGGATCATCGAGGTCTCCGACGACTTCGCCGCCGCCGCGATCCGCGACGAGCGGATACCGATCACCGCCTATGTCCCGCCTGGCGCCGTCGCGCGCGGCGCGGCGCTGGTCGCGAGCGGCGGCGGAAGTGGTCAGGCCTGCCGGACCTGCCACGGCCCCGACCTGAAGGGCGCGGGCGAGATCCCGCCACTGGCGGGCCGCTCGCCGTCCTACCTGGCCCGCGCCCTGTGGGACATCCGCTCGGGCTCCCGCCACGACCCGGGCGTCGCGCCGATGCAGGCGCCCGCCCGTGGCCTGAGCGCCGCCCAGATCACCGACGTCACCGCCTATCTCGCCTCGCTGACGCCCTGACTGGCGGCGCGCCCGCGGGCTTCCCATCTCCGCCGGACCACGGGGAGGCAGCCGGCATGATCGCGCGTCTTTGGAAGGGCCGCGTCCCGCAGGCCAAGGCGGACGCCTATCTCGACCTGATGCGCACGGTCGCCATCCCGGACTACCGCGCCATTCCGGGCAATCGCGGCGCCTCCTGCCTGAACCGCACCGAGGGCGGTGTCACCGAGGTCTGGATGCTGACCTTCTGGGACGACCTCGACGCCGTGCGCGGATTCGCGGGCGAGCCGGTGGACGCGGCCAAGTACTATGACTTCGACGACGGCTTCCTCTTGGAGAAGGCGGCCAAGGTCACCCATCTGGAGGTCTCCGGCGCCGACGGCTTCGCGATACCGACCCTGCTTTGACTGACCTCGCGTCAGGCGGCCCAGACTTCCTGCAAACATCAGGGAGGTCGCGATGCACGATCTGGTCATTCGCAATGGCATGGTCATCGACGGCACGGGCGCGCCGGCGCGGCCGGCGGACGTGGCGGTGGACGGCGGGCGCATCAGCCTGGTCGGCGAGGTGACGCTGAAGGGCCGGCGCGAGATCGACGCCAAGGGCCACCTGGTCACCCCCGGCTGGGTCGACATCCACACCCACTATGACGGCCAGGTGACCTGGGACCGCTACCTGTCGCCCTCCTGCTGGCACGGGGTGACCACCGTGGTGATGGGCAATTGCGGCGTCGGCTTCGCGCCCGCCCGGCCCGACCGCCACGAATGGCTGATCGGCATCATGGAGGCGGTGGAGGACATCCCCGGCTCCGCCCTGGCCGAGGGCATCAAGTGGGACTGGGAGACCTTCCCGGAATATCTCGACAGCCTGGACCGCATGCCGCGCGTGCTCGACGTCGCCGCCCAGGCGCCGCACAGCGCCATCCGCGCCTATGTCATGGACGAGCGCGGCGCGCGCAACGAGCCGGCCACGCCGGCGGACATCGCCGAGATGGCCCGGATCACCCGCGAGGCGGTCGAGGCCGGCGCGGTGGGCTTCTCGACCTCCCGCACCCAGCTCCACCGCACCAAGGACGGCGAGGTGGTGCCCGGCACCTTCGCCGGCGCCGACGAGATGATCGGCATCGGCGAGGCCCTGGGCCAGGCCGGCCACGGGGTGTTCGAGATGGCCTCGGACATGACCATCCCCGAGGACGAGTTCGCCTGGATGACCGACTTCGCGTCGCGCACCGGCCTGCCGGTGACCTATAGCCTCCTGCAGTCGCCCGTGCAGCCCGAGAAGTGGCGCGAGATGCTGGCCCTGACCGAGAAGGCGCGGACCGAGGGCGCCCAGGTCACCGCCCAGATCGCCTGCCGCCCGACCGGCATGGTGCTGGGCTGGCAATCGACCATCCATCCCTTCATCCGCAAGACCGCCTATCGCGCCATCGCCGCCCTGCCCTTCGCCGAGCGGCTGGAGCGGCTGAAGGACCCGGCGGTGCGCGAGGCGATCATCTCCGAGCCGGAGGCGCCGTCCACGACGCTGGGGAACACCTTCTTCCAGGGCTTCGACAAGATGTTCCGCCTGGAGCGCGACGGGTCGCTCGATTACGAGCCGCGCGCCGAGGACTCCATCGCCGCCGAGGCCCAGGCCGCGGGCGTGAAGCCGGAAGCCGTGGTCTACGACATGCTCATGGAGAACGACGGGCGCGGCTACATCTACCTGCCGCTGCTGAACTACGCGAAGTTCAACTTCGACCACATCGTCGAGATGATGAACCACCCGGCGACGGTGCTCAGCCTGTCGGACGGCGGCGCCCACTGCGGCGTGATCTGCGACGCCAGCTTCCCGACCTATATGCTGACCTACTGGGTCCGCGACCGGGAACGCGGCGCGCGCATGCCGCTGGAGAAGGTGGTGGCCATGCAGACCCGCGACACCGCCAAGCTCTATGGCCTCAACGACCGCGGCATGATCGCCGAAGGCATGAAGGCCGATCTCAACGTCATCGACTTCGACGCCCTGGCGATCCGCGCGCCGGAGATGGTGTTCGACCTGCCCGCCGACGGCCGCCGCCTGATCCAGAAGGCCGACGGCTATCGCGCGACGGTGGTCAGCGGCGTGGTCACCTTCGAGCACGGCGAGGCGACCGGCGAGTTGCCCGGCAAGCTGGTCCGCGGCCCGCAGGCGGCGCCGGTCGCCATGGCGGCGGAATAAGTTCCGCAATTCCGATCAAGCCCTGCGGGGCTAGGGTGGCGGCATGAACCGGGCCGCCACCACCGAGAGCTACAGCCGCCGCCTGCAGCGGGTGGCCGAGCACATCTGGGCGCACCTGGACGAGCCGATGGACCTGGCGGAGCTGGCCGACATCGCCTGCTTCTCGCCGTTCCACTTCCACCGGATCTATCGCGCCACCATGGGCGAGACGGTGGCCGAGACCCTGGCGCGGCTGCGCCTGATGCGGGCGGCCCGCCAGCTCGTCCACGAGCAGGTCCCGATCGCCGAGATCGCCCGGCGCGCCGGCTATGGTTCGACCGCCGCCTTCAGCCGCGCCTTCCGCGCCAGCTACGGCCGCCCGCCCTCGGCCTTCCGCGCCGACAAGGCCGCCTGCGCCGAGACCTCCCTCCTCACCCCCGCCGCCGGAGCCTTTTCCATGAAGGTCGCGATCCAGGACTTCGGGCCCATGCGCCTGGCCTATGTGCCGCACAGGGGCCCGCCCCAGACGGTGGGCCGCGCCTTCGACAGGCTGATGGCCTGGGCCGGGCCGCGGGGCCTGACCCTGCCGCCGCACTGGGGCGTCGCGGTCTGGACCAGCGACATGATGAACACCCCGCCGGAGGAGCGGGAGGCGATCGCCGGCCTGACCGTCGGGCCCGAGGTGCAGGCGGACGAGACCGTGGGCATCCACGAGGTCCCCGGCGGGCGGCACGCGGTCGTGCTCTACAAGGGCCCCTTCGTCCATATCGGCCGGGCCTACGACATGCTGTTCGCCTGGCTGCCGACCAGCGGCGAGGAGCCGGCCGACCGGCCGCTGTTCGAGATCAACCTCAACGATCCGCGCAAGACCGCGCCCGAGGAGCTCTTGACCCAGGTGTGCCTGCCGTTGAAGTAAATCCGCTTAAACCACGTTGATTTTATGCGTTTTCTTGTCGTGACAGGCCTCGTTTTCGCCTGAAATTCCTCTAGGGTGCGCGCCCATGATCCGTCATGCCCGCGCCTCCGATCACCCCCAGATCCGCGCCGTGCTCGACGCCGCCTTCAAGCGCGGCCACGAGGGCGACATCGTCGACCATCTGCGCGCCGACGGCGACGTGATGTTCGAGCTCGTGGAGGAGGACGAGGCCGGCGCGCTCACCGGCCATGTCCTGTTCAGCCGTCTGTGGGCCGACAGCATCAACCTCTACGCCGCGCTCGGCCCGCTGTCGGTGCGGCCGGACGTCCAGCAGGGCGGCGCCGGCCAGAGGCTGACCCGCGCGGGGATCGAGACCGCCAAGGAGTTCGGCGCCCACGCGGTGATCGTGCTCGGCCACCCGGACTACTATCCCCGCTTCGGCTTCTCGACCGAGGCGACGCGCAACGTCACCTGCCCCTATTCCGGCCTGCCCGCCTTCATGGCCCTGGAGATCGAGCCCGGCGCGCTCGCCCAGCCCATCAGCATCGCCTATCCCGACGCCTTCGGCGGGTGAGGTCGACTCCGCGCGAAGCGCAACCTTCCGGCTCGCCGGCCTCTCCGGACGCGGCCCCCGTTCGTGTTGGTTCGTGTGGTTCGTGGTTCAAATTCTTCAGGCATTGGTGGCAGCGTCGACGCCTCAAGTCTTGGAACCACGAACCACACGAACCAACACGAACGCAGGCCTCCTGCCGACTCGCGGCCGGAATGACCGCGCCCTGCGCGCGCTTTCTGGTCTCCGGCCCTATGGCGCCCAGCCTTTCGGGGCTTCCATCATCAGGGCCAGGATGTGGCCATCGGGGTCCTTGAAGAAGGTCATCCAGAGGTCGTGGTCGGCCATCGGGGCCACGAGATGGACCTGGTCGGTGAAGACGACGCCCTGGGCCTCCAACTCGCGGCGCGCCAGGCCGATGTCGGCCACGCGGAAATAGATCGGCGAGCCCAGCTTCGCCTGTTCCGGGTCCGAGGCCTGGTCGAGCAGCAGGCGCAGGCCCGCGCAGTCGAAGAATACCAAGCCCCCGAAGCGGAACAGCTTCCGCAGCCGCAGCAGGCCGCCGTAGAAGGCCTCCGAGCGGTCGGCGTCGGCGACACCGAGCGCGAGCTG
>CAMFHW010000222.1 GCA_945952175.1 uncultured Phenylobacterium sp.
GGGCGCCGTCGACCAGGATCTTGTCGGCGCGCAGGCGGTTCACGTTCTCGCCATGGCCCGGCACCCGCGCGTCGATGCCGTCGAAATAGGTGTCGATGGTGTCCTGGAAGCTGACGCCGCGATCACGCATCCGTTCGACCGAGTCGAAGATGTCGTCTGTCCCCAGCGCGATGTGCTGGATGCCCTCGCCGTGATAGTCCTTGAGGAACTCTTCGATCTGCGAGTGATCGTCCTGGCTCTCGTTCAGCGGGATGCGAATACGCCCGCACGGGCTGGTCATGGCCTTGGAGAACAGGCCAGTCTGCGCGCCCTCGATGTCGAAATAGCGGATCTCGCGGAAATTGAAGATCCGCTCGTAGAACTCGGCCCAGGTCGCCATCTGGCCGCGGAAGACGTTGTGGGTCAGGTGGTCGAGATAGGTCAGGCCCATGGAATTGGCCGCCATCTGCGCCTTCGCGCCCGGGATCGGCACGAAGTCGACGTCGTAGATCTCCTGCGCGCCGTAGCGGTCGACCAGGTAGAGGTTCGAGCCGCCGATACCCTCGATGGCCGGGATGTTCAGCTCCATCGGACCCACCGGGCCGCGCACGGCCTTGGCGCCGCGCTCGACGGCGAGGGCGAGGGCCTTGGCCGCGTCCTTCACCCGGAAAGCCATGGCGTTGGCCGAGGGACCATGGATCTCGCGGAAGTCCGCGGCCTGGCCGTTGGGCTCCATGTTCAGGATGAAGTTGATGTCGCCCTGGCGGAACCGCAGCACGTTCTTCGAGCGGTGGCGGTCGGTGGCGGTGAAGCCCATCTTCTCGAACAGCTCCTTGAGCCGTTCGGGCTGGGGCGAGGTGAATTCGACGAACTCGAAGCCGTCGGTGCCGAGCGGGTTGTCGAACAGGTCACGGGTGGGGGCGGGGGCGTTCATCCGAAACTCTCCATCGCGAGAGATAGTATCATATGAAACCAAATGCCTTATCCGAGCCTACGAGACAAGACCCGGCTCGGCTGGTAGCAAACGCGTGAACGCCACCGCCGGACCGACATGCTTCGCAAACTCCACGCCTGGGTGATGACGCTCGCCGCCTCGCGCCACGCGCCCTGGGCCCTCGCCGCCGTCTCCTTCGCCGAAAGCTCGTTCTTCCCGGTCCCGCCGGACATCATGCTGGCCCCGATGGTCGCCAAGCAGCCGCGGCGGGCCTACCTCTTCGCCCTGATCTGCACGGTGGCCTCGGTGCTGGGCGGCCTGCTCGGCTACGCGATCGGAGTGTTCCTGGAGCCGGTCGCGCTGGGCATCCTCAAGGCCTTCGGCCACCCCGACGGCCTTCAGGAATTCCAGGCCCAGTTCGCCAAGTGGGGCATGATGGTCATCCTGGTCAAGGGCCTGACCCCGATCCCCTACAAGCTGGTGACCATCGCCTGCGGCCTGGCGCGGTTCGACCTGTTCACCTTCGTCTGGGCCTCGATCGTCACCCGCGGCGCGCGCTTCTTCCTGGAGGCCACGGTGCTGAAGTTCTGGGGCCCGGCCATCCTCGCCGAGGTCGAGAAGCGGCTGGCGCTTTATGTGGCCCTGGGCGTCGCCCTGCTGGTCGGCGGATTCCTGGCGGCGAAGCTTCTGCACGCATAGGCCTTGGGGCGGCCGCGATTTTCGGGTCATATCCCGCCCCATGATGAAGCTTATCCGCGCCGTCGCCGCGCACTGGCTCTACTGGGCGCTGTTCGCCTCGGCCCTGATGCTGGCGACCGCCCACGCGTTCGAGACTTTCGGCGGCTACGCCCCCTGCACGCTCTGCCTGCGCCAGCGGGAGGTCTACTGGGTCGCCGGCGGGGTCGCCCTGGCCGGGATCGTCGCCAGCCGCCTGCCCGCCCTCGCCCGGTTCCGCTGGCTGTTCGACGCCGCCCTGGCCGTGATCTTCCTCGTGGGCCTGGGCACGGCGATCTATCATTCGGGCGCCGAATGGAAATGGTGGCCCGGCCCCACCACCTGTTCCAGCGCCGGCAAGGGCGTCGACCTCAATGACCTGGCCGCCATCGCCAACGGCACCGCCAAGATCAAGCCGCCGGCCTGCGACCAGGCCGCCTGGCGGTTCCTGGGCCTGTCCATGGCCGGCTGGAACGCGCTCGTCTCGCTGAAGCTGGTCTTCTACAGCGTGCTGGCCGTGAGCCAGGATCGGAAGCGCGGATGAGCGACCATCCCGTCCCGCCGCGCCCCGGCCAGGGCGCCGTCTCCGCCCGCCTCGCCGAGATCCTGCGTGTCGACCATGCGGGCGAGCTGGGCGCCGTGCATATCTATCGCGGCCAGCGCGCCGTCCTGGGCGCCGCCCCAGGCCACGAGCGGATCGCCGGCCAGCTCGCAGAGATGGAGGGCCACGAGGCCGTCCACCTGGCGCGGTTCGACAAGCTCCTGACCGACCATCGCGTGCGGCCTACGGCGATGACGCCGCTCTGGCGGGTCGCCGGGTTCGCGCTGGGCGCCGGCACGGCCCTGCTGGGCGAGAAGGCCGCCCACGCCTGCACCGAGGCGGTGGAGACGGTGATCGAGCAGCACTATGCTGGCCAGATCGCCGAACTGGAGGGCCGCGAGCCCGAACTCGCCGCCGAGCTTTCCAAGTTCCGCGACGAGGAACTGGCCCACCGCGACCAGGCCCTGGAAGAAGGCGCGCGCGAAGCGCCCGGCTATCCGCTGCTGGCCGCCGTGATCCGCGCCGGCTGCCGCGCCGCCATCAAGATCAGCGAGAAGCTATGACCGAGGCCGAGATCGAAGCCCTGCGCCGCGGCGCCGAGACGCCGGCCAAGGCGAGCCCGGCCGACATCGCCGCCGTGGCCGACGATCTCTCCGCCGCCTTCAAGGACGACCCGCAGTTCGACTGGTTCATGCGCGACGACGCGCGGCGGCCCGCGGAACGCCTGAAGTTCTTCCGGATGCTGCTCTCCGAGATCGCCCTGCCCGACGGCGTGGTGACCCGGCCGCTGACCGGTGGCGCGGTCTCGATCTGGCTGCCCTCCGAGGCGCTGGGCCCCAACCCGATCTGGCAGGAGTTGCGCGCCCTGCCCTCGATCCTGGCCGCGACCGGCTTCGCCCGTTTCGGGCGCATCGTCGCCATGCGCGAGGCCATGGACAAACACCACCCGATGGCGCGGCCGCACGCCTATCTGTGGTTCCTGGGGGTCCGGCCCGAGGCGCAGGGCCTGGGCGTCGGCTCGCGCATGCTGGCCGCGGGCCTCAAGGCGGTCGACGAGCAGGGGCGGCACGCCTTCCTCGAAAGCTCCAACGTCGCCAATGTGCCGCTCTATCGCCGCTTCGGCTTCGAGGTGGTGGAGGAGTACCGCGCAAGGCCCGACGCCCCGCCGATCTGGGCCATGTGGCGCGAGGCCCGCCCGGCCCAGGCGTGAGCCCGACCGCCTGCCTGCTCCTGCTGTCCCGGGGCCTGCGGGCCTTCGGCGACGGGTTCGTGGCCCTGGTCCTGCCGGTCTATCTGACGGGCCTGGGCCTCAACGCCTTCCAGGTGGGCCTGATCACCACCGCGACCCTGCTGGGCTCGGCGGCCCTGACCCTGGGCGTCGGTTTCGTGGCCCACCGGTTCGCCGCCCGGCCGCTGCTGATGACCGCCTCGCTGCTGATGTTGGCGACCGGGCTCGGCTTCTCGCTGGCGCGGGACTTCTGGCCCCTGCTGGTGGTCGGCTTCGTCGGCACCCTCAACCCCAGCGGCGGGGATGTCAGCCCCTTCCTGCCGCTGGAGCAGTCGGTCCTGGCCCATGCCGGTCCCGACGCCCAGCGCACGCGGCTGTTCGCCCGCTACAGCCTGACCGGCTCCCTGGCCGTAGCGGCGGGATCGCTGTCGCTCGGCGGGGCGGACTGGCTGGGCGCGCGGTTCGGTGCGGGCGCCATGGACGTGGCTCGCATCCTGTTCGTCGTCTACGGCCTGATCGGCCTCGTGGTGCTGCTGATCTACCGCCGCCTGCCGCGCCAGGAGAGCGAGGCCGAGGCGGCGCGCCAGCCGCTGGGCCCGTCGCGCAACCGGGTGATCCTGCTGGCGGGCCTGTTCAGCCTAGACAGTTTCGGGGGCGGCTTCATCGTCCAGTCCCTGCTCGCCCTTTGGCTGTTCCAGCACTGGGGCCTGTCGATCCCGGCGGCCTCGGCCTTCTTCTTCTGGGCCGGCGTGCTGACCGCCTTCTCCCAGCTCGCCGCCGGCTGGCTCGCCCAGCGGATCGGGCTGATCAACACCATGGTCTTCACCCACATCCCGGCCCAGCTCTGCCTGATGGCCACCGCCTTCGCGCCCAGCCTGACCGTGGTGCTGGCCCTGCTGCTGGTCCGCGCCAGCCTGTCGGCCATGGATGTGCCGGCGCGCACCTCCTACGTGATGGCGATCGTCACCCCGCCCGAGCGCGCGGCGGCGGCCAGCCTGACCAATGTTCCGCGCAGCCTCGCCTCGGCGCTCAGTCCCTCGCTGGCCGGCTTCCTGCTGACCGTCAGCCCCTTCGCCTGGCCGCTGATGATCGGCGGCGGCCTGAAGATCACCTACGACCTCTTGCTGCTCGTCATGTTCCGGACGGTGAAACCGCCCGAGGAGCAGAGCACGTCCGGCTGACAAACGTCCGGATCCGGCAGGTTTCATGTTCTTAATTTGATCCGGGCGCGGCACAGGTTTAGCTTGTTCGTGCTCGCAGGGGTCCTCCGACATGACACCCAGTCGACGTTCCATCACCCAGATGCTCGCCGCGGCCGGCCTGGCCGCCGGCCCAGTTTCCGCGTTCGCCCAGGAAACCCCCGCGCCTTCGGTGGCGGCGCCGGCGCCCGAGGCCGATGAGGGCCCGACCAAGGTCGGCGCCGGGCGCGACAACGCCACGCGGCTGGTGGCCCCGGTCTCGATCAACGGCAAGGGGCCGTTCCGCTTCATGGTGGACACCGGCGCCAACCGGTCCTGCATCAACAAGGACCTGGCCGACATCCTGGGCCTGGAGCCCGGCCCGCCGGTGTCGCTGCACACCGTGGTCGCCGCCCGCACCCGGCCGAGCGTCAAGGTCGAGCGGCTCGAACTCGGCAGCCGCTCGCAGCGCAATGTGAACATCCCGGTCCTGCCGATGCCGGGCGCCGACACCGATGGCGTGCTGGGCGTCGACTGGCTGAAGAACCGCCGGCTGGTGCTCGACTTCCAGGGCAAGAGCCTGGAGATCGCCGCTCCCAAGGCCGAGACCAGCAGCCCGAACCGCGTGGTGGTGCCGGCGCGCCGCCGCTCCGGCCAGCTCACCATGATCGACGCCGACGTGGGCGGCCGCTCGATCAGCGCCATGATCGATTCCGGCTCGGAGCTGTCGATCGGCAATGCGGCGCTGAGGAAGCTGATGCCCCCCTCGGCGGTGGACCGGCAGGGCGTGCAGCACATCCAGATGACCTCGCTGGTCGGTGAGAAGTTCTCCGGCGACCTGCTCTACATCCCCTTCATGCGGCTGGGCGGGCTGAACCTCGGCAACGTGCCGGTGGTGTTCGCCGACACCCACGTCTTCAGCCTGTGGGACCTGCAGAACAAGCCGGCGATCATCCTGGGCATGGACCTGCTGACCCAGTTCACCGCCGTGGCCCTGGACTTCGGCCGCTCCACCGTGCGGTTCGACATCTCCGAGGCGATGCGGGCCTAGGTGCGGACGACGATCGGCCTGGCGCTCGCCTATCTGGCGATCATCAACCTCGCGGCGTTCTGGGCGCTCGCTTCGGACAAGCGCAAGGCGGCGGCGGGCCTGCGCCGCACACCGGAACGCGAGCTTCTCGGCCTGGCCCTGCTCGGCGGCTCGGCCGGCGCGATCGCCGCCCAGCAGATGTTCCGCCACAAGACCCGCAAGGAGCCGTTCCGCACGCTTCTCTGGCTGACGGCGGTGGTCCAGGTCGCGGGGCTGGCGGCCTGGCGGCTCGCCGGCTAGGCCTCCAGCTCGATGTCCCAGTAGAGGTAGTCGAGCCAGCTCTCATGGAGGTGGTGCGGCGGGAAGCGGCGGCCGCGTTCCTGCAGTTCGAAGGCGCTGGGCCGCCGCGGCTTGTGGAACGGGTGCATGTGCGCTTCGGCCGGGGTGCGCCCGCCCTTGTGCAGGTTGCAGCGCGCGCAAGCGGTGACGATGTTCTCCCAGGTGGTCCGGCCGCCGCGCGAGCGGGGCACCACATGGTCGAAGGTCAGGTCGTCGCCCGAGTTGCAATACTGGCAGGAGAAGGCGTCGCGCAGGAACAGGTTGAAGCGGGTGAAGGCCGGCGGCCGGTCCTGGGCCACATAGCTCTTGAGCGCCACGACGCTGGGGAGCTGCATCTCGAAGGAGGGCGAGTGGACCTTCTGGTCGTAGGTCGAGACCACGTCCACGCGGTCGAGGAAGACCGCCTTGATCACCTCCTGCCACGGCCACAGCGACAGGGGATAGTAGCTGAGCGGCCGGAAATCCGCGTTCAGCACCAGCGCGGGCCAGCCGGACGGCGGATGACTAAGCACCTGCATCGCCGGACCTCCCGGAGCGCCGACCGGCGCCTATGTGGAACGCTTGGAAACTGAAGACGAGGCCCTCGTTCACAACCGCGCCGTCGGCGAACCGGCTGGAACCCTTGCGGGCCCTCGTTCCCGACGAATGCGGGAAATATAGGATTGATTCTGGGACATCTCCATGACGACGCGCACGTCGCCTGGAGGAAGGTTTGACGCAGGGGCGTCCTGTCGACCCCGTCCGCGGCCCTAAGGCTCTATCGGGCGGACGGGGCGACGCTGCGGGGCATCAGACGCCGACCACGGCGGTGGCGCCGGCGACCAGCAGGCTCAGCGAAACGAAAGCGACGGCGACCAGGGCGTCGAAGGCGCGTTCAAAGGTGCGAAGGGTCATAACGAAATTCCTCTCTCCGTGTGCGGCCCCGGCGGGGCCGTCGTCCGATCTGGACAGTGATAAGATACACGTCATCTAATCGATGTACAGATTCATTTTACAACGTACACCATGCGAAAATGCATATGGGGAGC
>CAMFHW010000223.1 GCA_945952175.1 uncultured Phenylobacterium sp.
GGTCAGCGTGGAGCTGATCGGCGCGCACCTTCGGCAGCAGGGCCTTGAGCTTGCGCACCACCCAGGCTTGGCCGCGATTGACGAAGGCGAAGCGCGCCTCGACATCGGCGATCGCCATCGCCTGGTCATAGAAGCCGCCGACGGCGTCGGAGGGGGCGGCGCCCAGGGTCTTCAGGGTGCCGAGCAACATCTTGCACCAGCGCACCTCGTCGCGCTGGATGACCTGGGCGAGGGCCTTGAGCTCGGGCCGGGCGGACTCCGCCACCAGGCGGGCCGCGACCTTCGCGCCGGCCCGCTCTGCCTCGAGCAGGACATTGAGCTCCGCCGCCAGACTGTCGCGATCGAGGTAGCCCATATAGGCGTCGCCCGCGTCTGCGGCGTAGCAAACGGGCGAGCTCACCTCGACAGGATCGCGCGCGCCGACCTCGGCGCCGGCGGCGCGGTCCGGCGTTGCGGGGTCGCTTGGCTTAGGCGCGGCGCCCATCACGACGCCTCCGATCCTCGCGGGTAGCGCCAAGCCGCCTTGCCGGCCGTCGCGGCCGCGAACTGGCGGTCCGCGAAGTCCCAATTGACCAGCAGATCCCACCAGGCGTCGAGGAAGCCGGCGCGGTCGTTCGCGTGGTCGAGATAATAGGCATGCTCCCAAACGTCGCACACGAGCAGCGGGATGGCCGCAGGCTCGGTCACGGGCGTGGCCGCGTCGTGGGTGGAGATCACCGTCAGGCGGCCGTCCTTATGGACAAGCCAGACCCAGCCGGAGCCGAAGTGCGCCGCCCCTTCGGCCGTGAACGCCTTGCGAAGCTCCACCAGGCCGCCGAAGTCGGCGTCGATCGCGCTGGCCAACTCAGCGCCCGGTCCGCCCCCGCCGCCGCGGCGCATGCACTGCCAGAAGAACCCGTGGTTCCAGGCCTGGGCGGCGTTGTTGAAGAGCTTGCGATCACCCTCGCTATGCGCCTCCACGACGATGTCCTCCAGGTCCGTCGCTGGCCGGGTCTTGGCCGCCAGCAATTCGTTGGCCACTTGAACGTAGCGGGCGTGGTGCTTGCCGTGATGGGTCCGGAGCGTGGTTTCGGACAGGACGGGACGAAGGTCGCCGTAGCCGTAGGGAAGATCGGGCAGGATGAGCATCGGCGCTCCTCTCTATTGAACAGGGACGGCCGCCCCGGCGGGACGGTTGGCCAGCACGCTGTGCAGCCCGGCGTCGAGGTCGGCGAGCAGGTCGGTCTCGGCTTCCAGGCCCACAGAGAGCCGCAAAAGGCCGCTGGTGATGCCGGCGGTGGCGCGCGCCTCGGGACTCATCCCGACGTGGGTCATGGTTTCGGGGTGCGCGACCAGGCTTTCGATGCCGCCGAGCGACTCCGCGAGGGTGAAGACCCGCAGCGCGCCGACGAAGGCGCGCACGGCTTCAAGGCCGCCGCGCAGCTCGAAGCTCAGCATCGCGCCGAAGCCGCGTTGCTGGCGCGCGGCGAGGGCGTGGCTGGGATGGCTGGGAAGACCCGGATAGTGGACCGCCTTCACCGCCGGGTGGCCCACGAGGAAGATGGCGAGAGCGCCGGCGGTCTGCTGCTGGCGCTCGATGCGGGGAAACAGCGACCGCACCCCCCTCAGGGTGAGATAGGCGTCGAAGGGCGCGCCCCCCACGCCCGTGCTGGTCCCCCAGGTCGACAACCCCTCCAGGCCGCCGGGATATGCCGCGATCACGGCGCCGCCGACGACGTCGGAATGGCCGTTGAGGTATTTGGTCGTCGAGTGGATGACGTAATCCGCCCCCAGCCGGATCGGCTGCTGCAGGGCCGGCGAGAGGAAGGTGTTGTCGACCGCCACCGCGGCGCCGGCCGCCTTGGCCTGTTCGGCCAGGCTCGCGATATCCACCACCCGCATGAGCGGGTTGCTCGGCGTCTCGATCAGCAAGAGGCTCGGCGAGTCCTCCAGCGCCAGGGCCACCGCCAGCTCGTCGGCCTGGTCGACGAAGACCACGCTGAACTGCCGGCGGGCGGCGCGCGCCGCCAGGAGCCGATAGGTGCCCCAGTAGCAATCGTGCGGCGCCACCACCAGATCGTCCGCCCCCCTCCGCGAGAGGTCGATGGCGGCCATGCCGCTGGCGGTGATCAAGGCGCCGGCGCCGCCTTCCAGCTTGGCCAGGGTGTCGGCCAGCATGTCCCGGCTGGGGTTGGCGGCGCGGCTGTAGGCGTAGGGGCCCTCCCGCTCGACGCCCTCGAAGGCGAAGGTGCTGGAGAGATAGAGCGGCGGAGCGACCGCGCCGAAAGCCGCATCCGTCCCGATGCCGTTCGCGGCGGCGACGGTCTCTGGCGCTTTGGCCGGCGGCTTCGGCGCGGACCCGGTCATGACGGCAGCCGCACCACCCGAAGGTAGGGCTTCTGGGTCTCCCACCCTTGCGGGAAACGCGCCTTGGCGTCCTCGTCCGACAGGCTGGGGACGATGATGACCGGATCGCCCTGGCGCCAGTTCACCGGCGTGGCGACCTTCTCGTTGTCGGTGAGCTGCAGGCTGTCGATGGTGCGCAGGATTTCCTGGAAATTGCGTCCGGCGCTCGGCGGATAGGTGAGGATCAGGCGGATCTTCTTGTTGGGATCGACCACATAGACCGCACGCACCGTCAAGGTCGCGTCGCTCTCGGGGTGGATCATGCCGTAGAGGCTCGACACCTTCTGATCCGCATCGCCCAGGATCGGATAGTTGACCGCCTGGCCCTGGGTTTCGGCGATGTCGCCGGCCCAGCGGTTGTGCGAATCGACGGGATCGACCGACAGGGCGATCGGCTTGACGCCGCGCTTGTCCCACTCCGGCTTCAGGCGCGCGACCTCGCCCAGCTCGGTCGTGCAGACCGGGGTGAAGTCCTTCGGGTGGCTGAAAAGGATGCCCCACGAGCCCCCAAGCCACTCATGGAAGCGGATCGGGCCTTCGGTGCTCTCTTGTTCGAAATCGGGGGCGATCTGGCCCAGTTGCAACGACATTGGCGTCTCCTGTTCGAGCTGACGGCGGCACGTCAGGTGTTGAAGTCCCGGCCCGCTTTGACTTCGGGCACGTAACCGGCGCGGATGGCGAAATCCCCGAACCGTTCGCCGTCGAGGCGCTCGCGGGCGTAGTGGGCGATGACGGTGTCGAGCCGGGCGAGGATGGCCGCCTCGCCGACGTTCTCCAGGTCCATCTTGTTGAGCCGCTGGCCGTGAAAGCCGCCGCCCAGATAGAGGTTGTACTTGCCGGGCGCGCGGCCGGTCAGGCCGATCTCGGCGATGTAGGGCCGCGAGCAGCCGTTGGGACAGCCGCTGATCCGCAGGGTGATCGGCTCCTCTGCGAGACCGTGGCGCTCAAGGATGGCGTCGATCTGCGGGAGCAGGGCGGGCAGGTAGCGCTCGGCCTCGGCCATGGCGAGGCCGCAGGTCGGGAGGGCGACGCAGGCGATGGCGTTGCGACGAAGCCCGCTCTGCACATTCAGCTCGGCCAGGCCGAAGCCTTCCAACAAGCCGTCGATCAGCTGCCGGTCGCGCGCCGCGACATTGGCGATGATCAGGTTCTGGTTGGGCGTCAGCCGAAAGCCCCCTGGGTGCGCGCGGGCGATTTCGCGCAAGCCGTCGAGCAGGGGCCGGCCCGGACGATTGTCCAGGCGGCCGGCCTCGACGAACAAGGTGTAGTGGTGGCGGCCGTCTTCGCCCTGGCGCCAGCCGAAGGTGTCGCCGTTGGTCGTGAACGCGACCGGGCGCGCGGGCGCAAACGCGAAGCCCTGGCGGGCCTCGATCTCGCGAACGATCCAGTCGAGCCCCTTGTCGTCGACGGTGTATTTGAAGCGCGCTCGCGCGCGATCGCGGCGGTCGCCGAAGTCGCGCTGCACGGCCATCACCGCGTCGCTGACCGCGAGCACCTGGTCCTTGGGGATGAAGCCGATCACGTCGGCCAGGCGCGGATAGGTGGCCGGCGCCTGGTCGGTGCGGCCCATGCCGCCGCCGATCGCCACGTTGAACCCCTCCAGGCCGTCGGGTCCGGCGATGGCGATGAAGCCCAGGTCCTGGGTGTAGACGTCGATGTCGTTGATCGGCGGGATGACAAAGCCGATCTTGAACTTCCGCGGCATGTAGGTGCGGCCGTAGAAGGGCTCTTCGGGGGCCGAGCCGGCGATCCGCTCCTCGCCGTACCAGATCTCGTGATAGGCCCGCATGCGCGGGATGGCGTGGTCGCTGGCGCGCTTGGCCAGGTCGTAGACCTCAGCATGGACCGCCGAGAGGTGAGGATCCACCGAACACATCACCCCGCGGGCGTCGTCGCCGCAGGCTGAGACCGTATCGAGCAGCACGGTGTGCAGCTTCTGGATCAGCGGCCGCAGGCTGTCCTTCAGCACCCAGTGGAACTGGAAGGTCTGCCGCGTGGTGATCCTCAAGGTCTCGCCGCCGTGCTCGCGCGCCAGGGCGTCGAGGGTCAGCCATTGTTCGGACGTGCAGACCCCGCCGGCCAGGCGCACCCGCACCATGAACTGGTAGGCCGGCTCCAGCTTCTGCCGCCGGCGCTCGTCGCGCAGGTCACGGTCATCCTGCTGGTAGATGCCCTGGAACTTCATCAGCTTGGTGTCGGATTCGGTGACCGCGCCGGTGATGCGGTCCAGCAAGCTGAGCGCGATGGTGCCGCGCAGCTGATCGCTGTCGGCCTTGAGCGTCTCGTCGGGCCCGAGGCGGTCGAGCGGCTGGGAGAGGTCGCGGCTGCGGTCGGTGGGGGCGTGCGGGGAGGGCGCCAGGTCCATCAGTAGACGTCCCTCTGATAACGGTGATCGCGAGCCATGGCGCGGAGCCGGTCTTCGGCCTCCTCGCGGGTCAGGCCGGCCTGCGAGACGAAGACGCTGGCCAAGGCGTCGTGGACATCGGGCGCCAGACGGGCGGCGTCGCCGCAGACGTAGACGCTGGCCCCGTCCTCGATCCAGGCGTGGACCTCGGCGGCGTGCTCGACCAGCCGGTGCTGGACATAGTACTTTTGCGCCGCGTCGCGGGAGAAGGCGACGTCCATCCGGGTCAGCGTCTTGTCGCGGAGCCAGGCCTGCCATTCGGTCTGGTAGAGGAAGTCCGTGCGGAAGTTGCGCTCGCCGAACAGCAGCCAGGACCGGCCCGTCGCGCCCTCGGCCTCGCGATGCTGCAGGAAGGCGCGATAGGGGGCGACGCCGGTTCCGGCTCCGATCAGGATGATCGGCCGCTCGGGCTCGGGCAGGCGGAAGTGCGGATTGGTCTGGACATAGACGGGCAGGGTGTCCTCGGCGCCCAGCCGGTGGGCGAGTTGCCCGGAGGCGACCCCGAACCGCGGCGTTCCGTGCAGGGTGAAATGGACGGTCGACACCGTCAGATGGGCTTCATCGTCGACCGCCAGGGGACTGGACGCGATCGAATAGAGCCTGGGCTGCAGCGGCCGAAGGCCGGCGGTCAGCGCGGCCGGGGCCACGCCGGGCGCCGGAAAGGCCCGGACGATGTCGATGACCTGATGGCCACGCAGGAATTCGTTGCGGGCGTCGAGGCGATCCTCGGCGAGCAACCCCTTGAGCTCGCCGGCGTCGGTGACGTCCGCCCATTGCTGCAGGAAGCGGGGCGTGGCGACCGTCACCTCATAGTCGGCCTCCAGGGCCTCGCCCAGCGATCGCGGGCCGGCCTTGCCGGGAAGAGTCGCAGAGGCCGTGAGCTTGAGGGCGTCCAGCAAGGCCTCGACCACGGCGGGATCGTTGCGCGCCTGCAGGCCGAGCGCGTCCCCTGGCGCGTAGTTCAGTCCAGAACCCGCGAGCGAGAGCTCGACGTGGCGGGTTTCCTTGCTCGATCCGCGACCTGTGAGGACGAAGTTGTCGAGGATCGCCGCCTGAAACGGATTGCGCTTGTCATGGGAAACGACCGCCACCGGCGCGCCGAGCCTGGGGGATAGCTCGAACTCGGCGGATGCGGCGGCGGTCGCCCTCCCTGCGCCCTGAAGGGTGTCGGGCGCACACAAGGGGAGCACGGCGGCGATCCACGCCGCCGCCGGCTCCTCGTAATCGACGTCGCAGTCGGTCCGGGGGTGGAGGCGACGGGCCCCCAGATCCTCCAGACGTCGATCCAGACGGCGCCCTGCCTCGCAGTAGCGCTCGTAGGTGGAATCTCCCAAGGCGAGGACGGAGAACCGCAGGTGCTCCAGTCGCGGGGCCTTGCGGCCTTCGATGAACTCGAAAAAGTCGGCCGCGCCCTGCGGCGGATCGCCTTCGCCGTGCGTGCTGGAGATGAGCAGGAGATCCTGCTCGTCCTTCAGGCGGCGGGTCTTGTAGTCGGCCATGTCGGCGAGTTGGACGACGATGCCCATCGCCTTGGCTTGGGCGGCCACGTCCTTGGCCAAGGTCTCGCTGTTGCCGGTCTCGCTGGCATAGAGGATGGTCAAGGTGCGCACGTCGGACGAGGCCGAGGCGGGCGGTCCGCTCGCCGCGCCTGCCAGGGCGGTACGCCGACGGGCGCCGTCGTCGTGACCGGCGAAATAGCCGCTGACCCAGAGCATTTGTTCGGGGCTCAGGCTGACCGCAAGCGCGCGGATCAGGCCCCATTGCTCCTCGCTCAGCCCGGGACCTGGGAATTCCGTCAAAGTCATCGTTCGCCGCGTCTTCGCCCGTAGGCCCCTGCCGGTTCGAAGGGGCTCGAACCGGCTTCACTTTGCGACGGCGGCACGCAACAAACAAACGAATGGTATTGCGGTTTCAAAGCAAAAGTGTTGCATTATCGGCCATGGACATCAGCTTGGCGAAGACCTTCTTGGAGGTGGTCGCGACGGGCAGTTTCGTCGGGGCGGCCGATCGGCTGCACCTCACCCAGACGGCGGTGAGCGCCCGTATCCGGCTGCTGGAAGACCAGGTCGGCCGCCGGCTCTTCGTCCGCAACCGCGCCGGCGCGCGGCTAACCCCGGCCGGCGAACGCTTCCAGCATCACGCCACCACCCTCGTCCAAGTCTGGGAACGCGC
>CAMFHW010000224.1 GCA_945952175.1 uncultured Phenylobacterium sp.
CCCTCAGCATCTCGATCGACGACCTGCGCGCCATCGGCCTTGGCAAGCTCGGCGCCATGGGCGCGGTGAGCAGCGGCCGCCTGCGCTTCTCCGACATGGGCGTCGCCATGTCGCTGCAAGGCAAGCTCAAGGCCCTGTTCGCGAAGACCGCCTAGCCCCATTGCCCTCTCCCCCTTGAGGGGGAGAGGGTAGGGTGAGGGGGAAATCCAGAACCTGTCAGCTGACGCCTATCGGCGCCCTTCGCCGCTACGCGCCGAAGCCCCTCACCCTAACCCTCTCCCCGCAGGAGCGGGGGCGAGGGCAATTCTTCGTCGCCGAACCGCCTAGTCCAGATGCCGCACGATCACCGACTGGCTGGCCATGGCCATCAGCGTCCCGTCCTCGCTGAACAGCCGCATGTCGCCATGGGCGAAGCCGCCGTGCAGGCCCTGGATCATGATGTCGGCCAGCACCCAGCGGGTCGGGACGATGCGGACGATGCGCAGGGTGTTGTCCAGGCTGTTGCCGCCGCCCGGCCGGCCCAGCGCCGCGCCGACGCCGGAGGGCACATAGTCGGCGAACACGGCCAACGCGCTGGCGTCGACCGGGAAATCCTCGATCATCCGCATCCACATGACCAGGCGGCCGTCGGCGCTGATCTTGCCCTCGCGCGGCCCCTCGCCATAGCGGCCCTTGGCCATGCGCACCTCGAGCCGGGCGTTCAGGTTCTGGCCCTGGTCGCCCCACAGCATCGAGCGCTCGCAATCCTCCGGCGGAGGCATGTCGGGCATGGCCACCCACTGGTGCGAGACCGGGCTCGGCCGCGCGCCCAGGGCCGCGTTGACCGTGAAGATCTCCTGGTCGCCCACATGGCCGATCACCCGGGCCTGGCTGTTGTATTTGCCGGCGACGGGGACCCAGACGTCGAGGTCCACCACAGATCCCGGCCGCGCATAGGACAGGTACTGCGCCGTCGCCCACACCACCGGCCGATCGCAGGTCCGCTCCATGGCCGCGATCGCGCTGGCCAGGCCGATGCCGCCATACATGAACATCTGCCCCGGCGGCCCCACGCAGACCGCGTCGGTCAGCGGCAGGTACCAGCGGTGCGGATTGTGGGTGGCCTTGAGGTCGAAGAACAGCGCGCTCATGCCGGCCATGTGGCGGAGCGCGGCCTTGGGCGCAATATGCCTCACGCGTCAGCCCTGGGCTCCGACCTTCTCTGCTGGCGGCTTGCGGAAGCGGCTGACCAGCCCCGCCGCGCCCACCCCCATCAGCGCCCAGCCGGCCCACTGGCCGATGCCCTCGGGCATGAAGAAGCTCATCGGCCCGCCCAGCACCATCAGCCCGGCCATGCCCCAGGTCTTCCAGCGGGTTCCGCGCCGCGCCGTCTGCCATTGCGCGAATTCAGGGTCTGCGGACGGCTTCCAGTCGCTTTTCACGGCGGCCGGCGGGGGCGCCGCGACCACGGGCGCGACCGACTCGGGCAGCCAGCTGCCAACCGGCTGCGGCGCGCGGCGTCCAAAGGTCTGGCTCATGGTGGCGCTCCTCTAGCCCCGTCAGCCTAGCCGCCCAGGCTTAGCGCGGGGTTTAACCGCATCGCTGATGTAACCCACTCCGTCATCCTGGGCCTTGTGCCCAGGATCCCTGTCTACGCTAGCTCTGCGACGCAGCCAGACGCGTCGAGGCGGACGCTCTCATCGGAAGCACAATGCCGCCGGCCGGAGGGATCCTGGGCACAAGGCCCAGGATGACGGAGCTAAGGCTCAGCCCGCCTTCCCATACGGCGTGGAGTCGAAGATCGCCTGCTCATCGGCCGTCATGTCCACCGGCACGTCGCCGAACAGGGGGGTCGACAAGTAACGCTCGCCGGTGTCGGGCAGCATGCACAGGATGTTCGAGCCCTTCGGCGCCTCGCCCGCCACCTGCAGGGCGCCGGCGAAGGTCGCCCCCGAGGTGATGCCGACGAAGATGCCTTCCTGGGTCGCCAGCGCCTGGGCTTGTTTCATCGCTTCCGGCCCGGCGATCGGCAGCAGCCTGCCGACCAGCCCGTCGCTCACCGCCTCGCCGGTGATCTTCGGGATGAAGTCCGGCGTCCAGCCCTGCATCGGGTGGGGCTTCCAGGCTGGGTGGCCGGCGGCCGGCGTGCCGTCGGAATTGCGCGCCTGGCTCTCGCCGCTGCCCAGCAGCTGGGCGTCCTGCGGCTCGCAGACCACGATCTTCGTCTTTGGGCTCTTCTGCGCCAGCACGCGGGCCACGCCCTTCAGCGTCCCGCCGGTGCCGTAGCCGGTCACCCAGTAGTCCAGCGACCCGTCCGGGAAGTCCTCGAGGATCTCCACCGCCGTGGTCTTCGAGTGCATGTCCGGATTGGCTTCGTTCTCGAACTGGCGGGTCATGAACCAGCCGTGGGCCGCCGCCAGCTCCTTGGTCTTCTCGATCATGCCCGTGGCTCGGAGCGCCGCAGGCGTCAGCACGACCTTGGCGCCCAGGAAGCGCATCAGCTTGCGCCGCTCGATCGAGAAGCTCTCCGCCATGGTCACCACCAGCGGGTAGCCCTTGGCCGCGCAGACCATGGCCAGGCCGATGCCGGTATTGCCGCTGGTCGCCTCGATCACCGTCTGGCCGGGCTTCAGCTCGCCGCTCTTCTCCGCCGCCTCGATGACGCCGAGCGCCAGGCGGTCCTTCACCGAGCCCAGCGGATTGAAAGCCTCGACCTTCACCCAGAGGTTCACGCCCTCCGGCGCCAGGCGGTTGATGCGCACCACCGGCGTGCGGCCGACGGTCTCCAAGATGCTTTGATAGCGGGCCACCCCGGCCTCCCATGTCCCCAATGCGGGGCGGACACTAGCCTTTCCGGAGGCCGTCCAACAGCGCTTCGAACGCTTTCGCATAACCTTGTGCGGCGGCGGCGGGATCGTCGGCCGCGCCGCAGGCCATGGCCGCCTCGGTGACCGCCCCCAGGATCAGCCGCGCCAGCGGCTCCACCGGCTGTTCGCCGATCAGGCCCTGGCGCATGGCCACCGTCACCACCGTCTCGATCTCGCCGCCGAAGTGCCGGGCGTCGATCTCCCGCCACTTCGTCCAGCCCAGCACGGCCGGGCCGTCCTTCAGCATGATGCGCCCGATCGGCCCCTGCGAGCAGACCTCGAAATAGGCCCGCGTGCCCGCCGCCATCGAGGCCAGGACGTCGCGCGCCTCGGACGCGGCGGCCTTGACCTTCGCCTCGACCTCCAGGCCGACGCCCTCGAACACCGCCTCGAACACGGCCTCCTTGGACGGGAAGTGGTGGTAGACCGCGCCCTTGGCCACGCCGCTCGCCTGGGCGATCTGGTCCATCGGGGTCGCCGCGAAGCCCTGGTCTCCGAACAGGGTCCGGGCCGCTGTCAGGATCGCTCCCCGCGTCTGCGCGCGCCGCTCCGCCTGTCTCGCCATGCCGTCAATCTAGCAAGGCCGCAGCCGTGCGCCAATTGACTTACCGCCTGCGGGTCGGTAAATACCGACCATCGGTCAGTTTTTTCCTCCGGAGCGACCCATGCCCAGTCCCGCCACCGTCGAAGCCTTCATGTCCACCGTCGAAGCCGGCGACTATGTCGGCGCCATCGAACGCTTCTATGCGCCCGACGCCTCGATGCAGGAGAATCAGGACGAGCCACGGGTCGGCCGCGACCGCCTGATCGCCGACGAGGCTCGGATGATGCGGCGCTTCGACCGCATCGCCGCGGCGCGAATCGGCCAGGCCGCGATCACCGGCGACCAGGTCGCGATCCGCTGGAAGTTCGAGTTCCACAAGGGCGGCCAGGTTGTCGGCGGCCTCGACGAGATCGCCTGGCAGACCTGGCGCGGCGAGCAGGTGGCGCAAGAGACCTTCTTCTACGACCCCAGGCAGATGGGCGGCTGATCCGCCGCGCCTGCAAGCCCTTGGCGTCCCCGAGGGCAAGCCGCTAACCTTCGCGTTCGGTCGCGAGGGGGGCGGCCCGGGGCATGGCGTCAGCGAAGGATATCGAGAACCGGCTACCCATCACCGGGGCCCTGATGCTGGCCACGCTGATGAACACGCTGGATTCCACCATCGCCAACGTCGCCCTGCCGCACATCCAGGGCAGCGTCTCGGCCGCCCAGGACCAGATTACCTGGGTCCTGACCAGCTACATCATCGCCACGGCGATCATGCTGCCGCTGTCCGGGTGGCTGTCGGAGAAGATCGGCCGCAAGACCATGTTCCTGGTCTCGATCGGCGGCTTCACCCTGGCCTCGGTGCTCTGCGGCATCGCCACCAGCCTGCCCGAGATCGTCGCCTTCCGCTTGATCCAGGGCATAGCCGGCGCCTCGCTGATGCCGCTCTCCCAGACGGCCATGCTCGACATGTATCCGCCGCGCATGATCCCGCGGGTGATGAGCCTGTGGAGCGCCGCGGTGATCCTCGGGCCCATCGTCGGTCCCACCCTCGGCGGCTGGCTCACCGAAAGCCTGTCCTGGCGCTGGGTGTTCTTCATCAACCTGCCGATCGGCATCCTGGCCTTCCTCGGCTGCTGGACCTTCATGGACGCCGACCCGGGCGGCCGGCAGAGGCCGTTCGACTTCCTGGGCTTCGGGACCCTGATCACCTTCATCGGCGCGCTGCAGCTCATGCTCGACCGGGGGCCGGGCCAGGACTGGTTCGATTCCAAGGAGATCTGGATCTACGCCTTGCTGGCGAGCGGCGGGCTCTGGATGTTCGTGATGCAGACCATGACGGCCGAGCATCCCTTCTTCCACCGCAACCTCGCCAAGGACGCCAACTACGTCACCGGCACCACCTTCGGCCTGTTCGTCGGCGTGATCCTGTTCTCGACAAGCGCGCTCCTGCCATCCTTCATGCAGAACCTGCTGGGCTATTCGGCCCTGCAGGCGGGCTGGGCCAGCATGACGCGCGGCGTGGGCTCCCTCATCGCCTTCCTGGCCGTGCCGACCCTGATGATCCGCGTCGGCGCGCGGCGCGTGCTGGTGATCGGGGTGATCCTCTCGACCCTGGCGCTCTGGCAGATGTGCCAGTTCGACCTCTCCATGACCGCCGAGCCGATCATGATCGCGGGCTTCGTCCAGGGCCTCGGCACCGGCCTCCTGTTCGCGCCGCTGAACATGCTGTCCTACGCCACGCTGTCGCCGATACACCGCACCGAGGGCACTATCGTCGCCACCATGGCCCGCAGCCTGGGCTCCAGCCTCGGCATCTCTGTGGTCCAGGCCGCGGTGATCCGCGACAGCGCCCTCGTCCATGCGCGCCTGACCGAGCGCATCGATCCGTCCAACCCGGTGATCCGCTGGGCCCTGCCGTCCTTCATGAACCCATCCACGCCCTCGGGCCTCTCGATCCTGAACGGCGAGATCACCCGCCAGGGGGCGATGGTGGCGTATGACGTGGTCTTCGCCTGGATGGCGCTGGGCGTGCTCTTCCTGCTGCCGCTGATCCTGATCCTCAAGCCCGCGCCGCCGCTGCCGCCGGCCGCCCACGAGATGGCCGCCGACTAGGCGATCGCCCGCGCCACCATCGCCAGTCCGGCGACCACCGCGACCACGCCGCTGGCCCGCGCGAACCGCATCCCGCCCGGGGCCAGGCGCTCCAGGGTGATGGCCAGGGTCACCGCGGCCATGGCCCACAGGTCCATCATGCCGACCACCAGCAGCGCAGCCGTCGGCCCGGCGCAGCAGGCGCCACAGTCGAGGCCCAGGGCGAGGCCGCGCCGCAGGGCGCCGCCAGGGCTGGTCGCCGCGTGGCAGGCCGGCGTCCGGCAGCAGGCGAGACGTCGGGCCTTCCAGGGCGTGAACTGCGCGAGGCCGGCGCCCAGCACCACCAGCCCGCTGGCCGCGGGCGCGGCGCGCGCCAGCTCCGGCCAGCGCAACTCCGCGGCCGCCAGGGTCGCACCGAGCGGAAAGATCGCCGCCCCGATCAGGGCCCAGGCGGCGAAATAGCCAAGGCCCGCCAGGGCCGCCAGCCGATCCGGGCTGGGGGCCCCGGTCCGGCCGACGGCCTGGCGCCAGCGCCACAGCGTCGGTGCGAAGGACGGCGACATCATCGCCGCCGTCATCGCGGTCCACATGGTCAAGAAGCCCCAGGCCAGGGCCGGCCAGGTCTGGCCGCACATCGGCGTCCAGGTTCCGGCCAGCATCCAGCCGCCGGGCATCGGCGTGCCGGCCATGGCCGACATCGAGGTTCCGGCGAGCGCCATCGCCGCCACGCCGGCCGCGAACACCGCCGTCGAGACGGCGACGAAGGCGGGGAGGGAGGTGCGCTCGCCGACCACCGCGCGTCAGGCCTTGTCGAGGCCGAGGGTGTCGAGCGCCTTGTCCAGCACCGAGCTCCAGGCCACGTCCGGCTTGGAAGGATCGTAGGCGTCGTGCCAGTTCCACCACTTGTAGGGCGCGGTCTGCGGATAGCCGGCGGGCGAGTCCTCCCAGACCTCCTGGCGGCCCAGCGGGGTGATGTCGAGATAGCTCCAGGTACCGCCCATCGCCTCGTCGCCACGGCTCTTGATGAAATAGGTCCGGTAGACCTGGTCGCCGCGCCGGATGAACACGTTGGTGCCGTGCCATTCGGGCACGTCGAAATCGGCGTCGAAGTCGTCGGTCACGGTGTGCCAGGGCATGGTCCAGCCCTTGGCCGCCTTCAGCCGTGCGATGTCGGCCTGCGGGGCGCGCGAGGCGAAGACCAGGGTGGTGTCGCGGGCGTTCAGGTGGGCGGTGTGCGCCACCTGGTCGGCCACCATCGAGCAGCCACGGCAGGCGTTGTCCGGCCAGCCGAACACGCCGGGCTCGAAGAAGGCGCGGTAGACGATCAGCTGGCTGCGGCCCTCGAAGATCTCGACCAGGCTCTTCGGCCCGTCGGCGGTCTCGAACCGGTAGGTCTTGTCGACCGCCAGCCACGGCATGCGGCGGCGCTCGGCGGCCAGCCGGTCGCGGGCGTGGGTGAATTCCTTCTCCTTGGCCAGCAT
>CAMFHW010000225.1 GCA_945952175.1 uncultured Phenylobacterium sp.
ATTGCCTCTTGTCTCGTGGGCTCGGAGATGTGTATAAGAGACAGCATCACGGCCGCGGCCGGCGGTGGCGGTCAGGTCTTCGGCGACGCCGGCAACGACTCGCTGGTTGGCGGCGCTGGCTCCGACAGCTTCGCGGGCGGCGCTGGCAACGACACCATCGTTGGCAACGGCGGCAACGACGTCTTCGTCGGTGGCACGGGCCAAGACTCGATGGTTGGCGGCGGCGGCATCGACAAGTTCGTGTTCGCCCACGGCGACTCGGCCAGCACGATCGCTGGCGCCGACGTGATCGCGAACTTCACGAGCGGCACCGACAAGCTGGTGGTGGCTGGTATCGCCGGCACCGGTGGTACGACGGGCAACTTCGTCGACTACGGCTCGACGGCGACCACCGCCGACGCGCTCAGCTCGGCGCAGGGCATCATCAGCTCGGGCACCCGCGACATCGTGGCGGTCCAGGTTGGCGCGGACACCTACGTCTTCGCCGACACGGCCGGTAACAACACGGTCGGCACGGTGATCAAGCTGACCGGCGTCGGTGCGGTCGTGGCTGGCGACTTCATCGCCTCCTAATAGACTTCAGTCTGAACTATCGAGGGCCGCCCGAAAGGGCGGCCCTTTTCTTTTGATCGGTCGCCAAGCGCCGAGGCTGTTTGGACCTAGCGTGAGATCCCGCTCCGCGCGCACCGCTCCGTCCCTCGCGGGCCAGCGAACCTAGGATCCAGATTTCTGCTTCTCGTTGAGGCGCGTCGCGGGAAGCCCCGGCAATTGGCGCGGGCGCGAGCCCAAAAAGCGAAAGGCCGAGCCGGGGGTGCTCCACCCCCAACCCGGCCGATGCAACACAGCCTTGGAGAGCTCGGCTGACACTGAAGCCTAGCCTAAGCCCCTTTTCCTGCAAAGCTTTCTTGCGCCGTGCACGGTCATTTGACCGCCTCAGAAGGCGAGCGTGAATTCCCGACTTACCGCCACCGTCGATCCCCGCGTCACAGTGTATCGCGCGACGTAACGACCTGCAGCCCAACCGCCGGCGGGCCGTCGCGCGCCCGCGAAGACCAGATGCTGAGCCTTGTCGTGGTCCAGGGCCGCCGGCTGGGAATCGACGAGCGTGTGGCCGTCGGGCGCGGTCACCACCAGGCGCAACCGGTCCCCCGCCTCCAGCCCGATCGCGCGCACATAGGCCACCAGGGCGCCGCTGTCGCGGGATGGCGGCTTCAGGCCGCCAGCCTCGACCGCCTCCATTGTCACCGATCCGTCGACGAACCCGGTGTTCAGCACGGCGCCGGCCCGATAGGCCAGGGTGCGGGCGGCGGCGTCAGTCCAGAGACCAGAGCCGGATCCCTTTGCGCTGCAGGTTCCCCCGGCGGCGGCGGGCGCGAACGGGTCGACGACCTCCTGCCCGTGGCGCACCGTCAGGTGTACGTGGGGGAATTCGGTGTTCCCCGACAAGCCCACGCGGCCGAGCGGCTGGCCTCGCGCGACCTGGTCACCGACCTTCACCACCAGGCTCCCCTTGGCCATGTGGCAATACTGGGTCTCCCAGCCGCCGCCGTGGTCGATCGCCACCCCGTTGCCGCACTCCTGATTGGCGATGGCCGCCTTGCCGATCGTGCGAACCGATACGTCGGCGACGCCGTCGCGCAGCCGCACGACCCGCCCGGGCGCCGCGGCGAGCACCTTCACGCCCGCCCGTTGGGCCGCCATGTCGAAGATGCGGAAGTCGATGCCTTGATGGCCTTCATAGGTCCTGCCCCCGCACCTGTAGTCCTTTACGCCCGGGCCAGGATCGCGATCGACATAGCTCTGGATCGCGCAGTCGACGCCGTATTTGCAGTCGAGCGGGATCGACAGGCTGGGCGCAGCCGCTGGGGCTGGCGCCGCATGTCCGGCCGAGGCGTTCAGGACGAAGAGCGCGAGGGGCGCGAGGGCATGAAATCGCATGGAAATACTCTCCGGGGTCGCGATACCAAACCCGACCCATCGGTCGGATTTTAGGCCATGCCCCCGAGCAGGCCGTCGAGCCGCGCCTGGTCGCGGCGATATAGGCCCGCCAGATAGGCGGCCTCGGCCGGGGGCGGGCCGCCCATCTCGACGCCCGCATGCACGACGCGCGGCGCCGTCGGCGGGGGCGCGGGCGCGCCGAGGAACGCGCTCAGCCGGCTGAGCGCTTCGGCCGGATCCGTCCGCAGCAGCTCGGCCTGCAGCACCAGGAGCTGGTCGCGCGGGAACAGGCTCAACAGATGTTCGACCTGCGCGCCATAGTATCCGCGCTCGACATAGGAGTATTCGCGATGATGGCCCCAGGGCTGGCCGTCGAACAGCCGACGCCGGCCGGTCCGGACGCACCAGGCGAAATCATGGGTCTCGACACCCCGCGCCTGCTCCATCCGCCAATGCGACCAAGCCCGCTCCACGGGGTCGCGCAGCATCAGCACCAGGCGGATCGCGGGGTGATAGGCGCGGATCCGCTCCAGCGCGCCCGGCCAGTAGATATAGATCGGCGTGGCCTCGCCCTGGATGGCGGGCCGGCTCCAGTCGAACCGCGCGTGGTAGTCGGCATAGTCCGGGTTGGACCAGTCGCGCGCCTCGTCGTCGAAGAAGTGCAGCTCCTTGGCGTCGGGCAGGCCGATGGCCGGGTCGTCGGCGAGATGGTCGAACAGCGCCGTGGTGCCGGCCTTCTGGGCGCCGATCACGATGAAGTCTATGCGCCTGGCGTCGGTCATCTCGGCGAGGGTCCCATTTTCCGCGGCCGGAACACGCCGCGACCTTCCACCTCCCCTGGATAAGGGTTCATGGATCGCAAGACACGCGATATGAGGAGCCCGGCGCGGGGCGTCGCGGACTGCATCCAAAGGGCGAAGTCGTTGAACACCAATCCGTTTGATCTTCAGAACCGTCGCACGGCGACGGCCGGGGCGGGGTCCATCCGATGAAGGCGGTCATCCTGGCGGGCGGCTTCGGCACCCGCATTTCCGAGGAAAGCCACCTGCGGCCCAAGCCGATGATCGCGATCGGCGGCCGCCCGATCCTGTGGCACATCATGAAGCTGTTCTCCCACTTCGGGGTGAACGAGTTCATCGTCTGCCTCGGCTATCGCGGCTACATGATCAAGGAGTACTTCACCAACTACGTGCTCCACAACGCCGACCTCACCGTCGACCTGGCCAGGGGTTCGGTGGAGTATCACGCGACCAATCACGAGCCGTGGAAGGTGACCCTGGTCGATACCGGGGCCGAGAGCATGACCGGCGGGCGTCTGCGCCGGGTCGCGGACTATCTGACGCCCGGCGAGCCGTTCTTCTTCACCTATGGCGACGGCGTCGCCGACGTCGATCTCGCCGCCCTGTTGGCCTTCCACAAGCACCACGGCAAGCAGGCGACGGTGACGGCCGTCTCGCCGCCCGGCCGCTACGGCGCGCTGGAGATCGTCGACGGCGGCGTGCGCCGCTTTGTCGAGAAGCCGCCGGGCGACGAGGGTCTGATCAATGGCGGCTTCTTCGTGCTGCAGCCGGAGGTGGTCTCGCGCATCGCCGGCGACGGCGTGACCTGGGAGGCCGAGCCGCTGCAGGGCCTGGCCCGGGACGGCGAGTTGATGGCCTTCCACCATGCGGGCTTCTGGACCGGCATGGACACCCTGCGCGACAAGAACAACCTCGAGGCGCTGTGGGCGTCGGGCGAGGCGCCCTGGCGGCTCTGGAAATGATCCGGCCCAGCGCCGGCTTCTGGGCCGGCAAGCGCGTCCTGCTGACCGGCCATACGGGCTTCAAGGGCTCGTGGGCGGCCGTGTGGCTGTCGCGGCTGGGCGCGCGTGTCACCGGCCTCTCCCTCGCGCCCGACCAGACCCCGGCCCTGTTCGATCTCGCCGGCGTCGGCGGCCTGGTCGAATCGGTGATCGTCGACCTGCGGGACGCCGCCGCGGTCGAGCGCGCGCTCGCCGGGCGCGAGTTCGACCTCGTGCTGCACATGGCCGCCCAGCCGATCGTGCGGGCCTCGATCGAGGATCCGATCGGCACTTTCGCCTCCAACGTCATGGGCACGGCGCACCTGCTCCAGGCGCTGCGCGGCCAGGCGGCGCTGAAGGCCTGCCTCTGCATCACCTCGGACAAGGTCTACGCCAACGCCGAGACCGGCCGCGCCTTCGTCGAGACCGACGCCCTGGGCGGCAAGGATCCCTATTCGGCCTCGAAGGCCGCCAGCGAGATCGTGGTCCAGAGCTTCGCCCGAAGCTTCTTCGACCGCGCCGGCGTGCCGGTGGCGACGGCCCGCGGCGGCAATGTGATCGGTGGTGGCGACTTCTCGCGCGACCGCCTGGTGGCCGACATCGTCCGCGCCGGCGCCAGCCAAGGCGCGACCGTGCTGCGCCATCCCGAGGCGACGCGCCCCTGGCAGCATGTGCTCGATTGCGTCGCCGGCTATCTCGTCTATCTGGAGCGCCTGGCGACGGATCCGCAGGCGCCGCGCGCGCTCAATTTCGGACCTCGCCCCGGTGGGCCGGAAGTCACCGTCGGCGAACTCGCCACCCGCGCCGTGGAGGCGCTGGGCGCCCGGCCGTGGGTCCATGAGCCCGACCCCGATTCGCTGGAGGCCAAGAGCCTCGGCATCGACGCCGGCCAGGCCCGCCGGGTGCTGGGTTTCGAGAGCCGGCTGGACGCGCCGGTCGCGGTCGAGTGGACCATGGACTGGTATCGACGCCAGGCCGATGGCGAGGATGCGCTCGCCCTCGTCCAGGCCCAGATCACACGCTACGAAGAGTTCTGATGACCGCCCCCGCCTGCCGTTTCTGCCGTGCACCGCTCACCCAGGACTTCGTCGACCTGGGCCGCCAGCCGTTGGCCAATTCCTATCTGACCCAGGCCCAGCTCGATGCGGGCGCCGAGGGGGTCTATCCGCTGCACACGCGCGTCTGCGGAACCTGCTTTCTGGTGCAGGCCGACGATCCGGTGGCCGCCGACGCCATCTTCGACGACGGCTACGCCTATTTCTCCTCCTATTCGGAGAGCTGGGTCGCTCATGCCAAGCGCTACGCCGAAGCCATGGCCGCGCGGTTCGGTCTGGGTCCGCAGTCGCTGGTCATCGAGGTGGCCAGCAATGACGGCTATCTGCTGCAGCATTTCAAGGCGATGGGCGTCCCGGTGCTGGGGATCGAGCCCACCGCCAACACCGCCGAGGTGGCGATCGAGAAGGGCATCCCGACCGAGGTCTCGTTCTTCAACGACGCCACCGGCCGTGATCTCGTCGCGCGAGGCGTCGCCGCCGACCTGATGGCGGGCAACAACGTGCTGGCCCATGTGCCGGACATCGGCGACTTCGTGGCCGGCTTCCCGCATGTGCTGAAGCCGCAGGGCGTGCTGACCTTCGAATTCCCGCACCTGCTGAACCTGATCGAGAAGGTCCAGTTCGACACCATCTATCACGAGCACTTCTCCTACCTGTCGCTGCTCGCGGTCGAAAAAGTGTTGCGGTCCAAGGGGATGCGGCCGTTCGACGTGGAACTGCTGCCCACCCACGGCGGCTCTCTGCGGCTGTTCTGCTGCCACGAGGCGGCCGGCCATGCGGAGACCCAGGCGCTGGCCGACCTGCGCGCGCGCGAGCATGCCGCTGGCCTCGACGAACTTGCGACCTATGGCGGGTTCACCGCCCGGGTGGAGCAGGTCCGCAAGGACTTCCTGGCCTTCCTCGCCAAGGCCCGCGCCGACGGCAAGCGGGTGGCGGCCTATGGGGCGGCGGCCAAGGGCAACACCTTCCTGAACTATGCGGGGGTGGGCACGGACGACATCGTCGCGGCCTTCGACGCCAACCCGCACAAGCAGGATCACTACCTGCCGGGCAGCCATGTGCCGATCTACGCACCGGCCAAGGCCGATGAGGTCCGGCCGGACTATCTGCTGATCCTGCCCTGGAACCTGAAGGACGAGATCATGGGCCAGATGGCCCGCATCCGCGACTGGGGCGGCCGCTTCGTCACCGTGGCTCCCGAACCGAAGATCTGGGGCTGATGCGCTTTTCGCCCACCGCCATCGCCGGGGTCGTGGTGGTCGATATCGATCCGGTTGCGGACGATCGCGGATCGTTCGCGCGCCTGCATTGCCCTGACGAGTTCGCCGCCGCCGGCCATCCCTTCGCCCCGGCCCAGACCAGTCTGTCGCGCAACGCCAGGGCCCTGACCTTGCGTGGCATGCACTACGAGGCGGCGCCGCGCGCGGAGGCGAAGCTGGTGCGGGTGACGCGGGGGCGGATCTTCGACGTGGCGGTGGACCTGAGGCCCGACAGCCCGACCTATCTCGCCTGGACCGGCGCGGAGCTGTCGGCGGACAACGGCCGGGCGCTGCTGATCGGCGCCGGCATGGCGCACGGTTTCCTGACCCTGGAGGACGACACCGACGTCCTCTACCAGATCGACCGCATCTTCGAGCCGGGCCACGGGCGCGGCGTGCGCTGGAACGACCCGGCCTTCGCCATCGCGTGGCCGGGCGCGCCGGAGGTGATGTCGGAGCGCGACGCCACCTATCCCGATCATCCGAGGGGCTGAGCGGTGGCCAACATCCTGCTCACCGGCGCCAGTTCGTTCACGGGCCTGTGGATCGCCGAGGCCCTGGCGACGGCGGGGCACGCGGTGACGGCGCCCCTCAAACGGCCGGCCGGCGACTATTCCGGCCTTCGCCGCCAGCGCGTCGAGCGACTTGGCGGCAGCGCCGAGGTGGTGTTCGACACCCCCTTCGCCTCCCAGGCCCTGCTCGATCTCCTGGCCGCGCGGCGGTTCGACCTCCTTGGGCACCACGCGGCCGACATCATGAACTACCGGTCCGCCGACTATGACCCGGCGGCGGGCTTCACGCGCAATGTGGCGGGCGCGGAGGCGGTCTTCGAGGCTTTCGCGCGCGCCGGCGGCCAGGCGGTGATCGCCACCGGCACGGCCTTCGAGCCGGGCGAGGGCGGGGAGG